>CAITDR010000683.1 GCA_903891165.1 uncultured Pseudomonadota bacterium | reverse complement strand
GTGCATGCCCGGGTATGGGAGGGCGACGCCATGCGTCTTCCCCTCCCGACGGTGGACTTCGTTTTTGCCGACCCACCCTACGAAAATGACCGGAAAAACTGGCTTCCCCGAGCGGCAAGCCTGACGTTGCGGCTGCTGGTAGCCGAGGGTCGTCATGGCGGAAGCTGGCCTGAGGAAGTCGGCAGCTTGAAGCTGGACCGGGTTCGCAATTACGGCGAGGCGGAGCTGGCCCTATACGTAGGGGCCGGGCCGGACACCGGTGAGGCGGAAGTGGCAATAGTCGGCGATGATCTTCGCGTGATCGAAGACGATGGGTGAAGGAAGCTGGTCGAGGGGAAAGAAGACCGCCTCGGCCGCATCGTCTCCTCCCACCGGCTCCCCCTCCCCTTCCGCCACAAAAGCGGTGGTGATTGTATGACGACGGTGGTCCCGAGAAGGATCAGAATAGACGTGGAGGATTGACTTCAGCGTCACCCGAATCCCCGTCTCCTCCAGGGCTTCGCGCACCGCGGCCGCCGAGACCATCTCGCCCGGATCCACAAAGCCCCCCGGAAGGGCCCAGCCCAGGGGATCATGGCGGCGTTTCACCAGGAGAAGGCAGCCATCCCGCTCCACCAAAACATCCACGGTGGGATGAGGACCGCGCGTAAAATCTGGCACCACGACACTCCCGGGCCGCGACGGGCGAGGCCAGCCGGGCCAGCACAGGTTATCGTGCCAGCCTTTATCCGTCCCTTCGGGGGAGGAGTCAGAGATGAGCAGGACCATCGTGATCGGAGACGGAGCCGGGGCCCAGCGAGCCGCCGCGTTGGAAGCGGCAAATGGGAGAACGGTCACGCTGTTGACCTCTGCCCCCATCACCGGCCTGCTGCTGCCCGAGGGGCGGGGAACCTGGGTTAAGGAGGGGGGAGAAAGTGCCCAAAAGCTCTATGGTACCGTACAAAAGGTAGAGCTGGAGCGGGCGGTTCTGTTTCGTGGGAAACGGTGGACCCTTCCCCTAAAGATGGAGCAGCTCGTTCGCCTTCTTCCTCCCGGACAATTGCTTAGCACCGGCCTGGGCTGGGCGAAAGCCAAGGCCGCCGTTGAGCTGGCCGAGTTGATCGGCGGGGGGCATGAGCAGCGTAGCTACGCGCACTGGGTCCAGCGCCGTTTCGGGAGCGAGGCCCTTCAAAATGTCCTTAGTTCCTGGTGTACCCGTCGTTTCGGTGCCCCCGAGGAGGTTTCGGCAAACGTGGCCCGGTGGGTACACGGCCAGCCCTACGAAAGCCTGTACGCACCCGCTCGACCGCTGCACCTGGAGGGGGTGGAGGTAGAGGAGGCGAAGGTAGAGAAAATCCACAACGGCAAGGTCTACAGCAGCGCGGGTACTTTTGAGGGGCGGGTACTGGTGGATGCCCCCCCGGCAAAGGTGCTGAAGTGGTTGGGAGAAGCTCCCGAATCGGCTGCCTCCCAGGATGCCAGCAAGATGACCGCACGGCATCGGGTGACCGTATGTCTTCGGGGAGCGCAGGATCTACCCTTTGAAAGCCAGATCTTGGACGACAGTGTGCGCTTCTACCGGATCATCCGGCCCGGCCTTTTGCCCGGCTTTGAAGCCCTGACCGACCGGCTCTGTGTACACTACGCCCTTGACGCCGGAACCGTCGGAATGCCGGACAGTGCGCTGGTTCAGGAAACCGTGGAGGGACTTACCCGACTGGGCATCCAGGCGGACGAAAAAGGCGCCACTGTACGCTGGGAAGCCGACTACCAGCCGCTGTGGACGGGGGTGCATCAGGCGCGCTACCGGAATTATCTGCTCCATCTTGAAGAAAAGAGCGTCATCCCTGTAGGTCGGGCTGGTACCCACAGCTATGCCGACCCCTCAGAGGAGCTGGGCTGGCTGGACGCCGTGTTGAATCCCGAGCGGAAGAGCAGCTTGCGGGCCTGTTTCCGGGACAGCCTGGAGCCGGGGGTAGAAGATCCGCCGCGCGCCCACCTGCGCCACCTTATGGAGCGCTGAGCGTTTCCAGGCGGGCCCGTAGTTTCTGAAGGCGGGCCGCGAGAACGGGGTCTTTGGTATGACTTGACACATCAAGAGATGCGTGAATCTCATCCCTTTCTTCCTTTGAGAAATTCCTCCAATCTGCGGGCAGGACCCCCTCCAGCCAGGACCAGATCCGCTCCTGAGCCACTGCGCGCCCGCCGTTGAGCCAGGGCCACTCCCCCGCACGCAAGGCGCGTACATCCACCCGATCCGCTCGGAGGTCCAGCCGCAGGTTTCCCTCCAGGTTACACAGGTTGTTCCCCGAAAAGTGCAGGACCCACGCCTGACTCTCCAGGGTTCGGTGGCCCTGTGGATCACCCGCAGGCGGCCAGCCGAAGGGATCCCCCAAACATGCGCGCAGCAGCCCCAGGTTCCTCCAGTTTGTACGTACCTTTTCCCCTTCCCAGGTCGCCAGCGTCCCGATCTGCTCCCAAAACCTTGCTCCCTGCTCCGGCGACGTGGCATCGGGCGACCATCGCTCCCTTCGGCAAGGTCGTTGCGTGCCACACCGCGCCTTCAGCTCTGCCCTCCCCGGTAGATCCGGACCTACAAGCAGGTCCGCATCCAGACGCCCACTCAGGACATAGCTGGGAGGGGTGGCTGGCGGGGTCGGCACCAGGGGCTGCACGGGCGACGTCTCCGGTGGAGAGTCCAGGGTACAGGCGAGAATCCACCACATACTCCCTCCCTAACCCGTGATCCCGCATACACAGGGCTTGACGCCTGCAGATGCCGAGATTAAGGTGCGCGCGATTGCCGAAGTAGCTCAGTTGGTAGAGCAGCTGATTCGTAATCAGCAGGTCACGAGTTCAAGTCTCGTCTTCGGCTTCACTTTCAAAGCGGGTTTTCGCGAAGGGCAAACGCTCTCTCACTTCGGGTGGGTAGTAAGTTTGAGTAGCAAGCCCTTTCGCGGTTGCGACGCAGGTCGAGCAACGGACGCTCCCTGCATCTTTGCATTCATCCAGTAGTGCGGCTTTTGATGCTGCAGATGGTACGTGACTATCTACTAAATTACCCTTATTTTTCCGCGAGTGACGGTGAATCGAAGGGTCTGATGAATGTCACTACCCGCCGTGCTCGCGAACGTAATGTCTACTGAAACTACGTCACCGATCACGTTTTTAACTTCGTAACCGCGCACCACCTTTCCAAAAATCTGCTCAGCACCGTGATCCCATGCGTCGAAATATTCGTAGCCATTTTCGCCAGTGATAGTAGCGTCCAGGTACTCACTGACCACCGACTCAGGTTCCGGGGAAAATGCACGCATAATCACAACAGCAGTGACAATAATGGCCAAGCATAGGCCACCATAATACGCCAGCGTAGTTCGCAACTGTCGGCCCCTCTCGGCAGAATCTCCACTTTGTAGGTCCAGTCCTTGGTCTAATTCGTGGTTTTCCACTAATCACCTCTCCCGAGGTCGTCTCTATCTTACCTAATAGGGTTTGCAACCATGCTATCCGATTGCGCCACACCACCGGATTCTGCACATTCTACAGTCATTTTTAAATTTGTCTAACTTACTAAATTAGATCATATTTTCGATTTCATCCGATGGCGCAAAAGAATGGAACAACTACTCCGCGCACCACAGCCATCCCCACTCCCCGGCAAAAACCACCATTCCCCTCACAGCCTCTTGACATCCGGCCGTCCGCACTCCAGATTGTACAAGGGAGGGCAGCTCAGGGGAATGATGATCGAAGACATCCTGAAGCGGATTCAGGACTATGCACCGGGAGCGGACATCGGGCTGGTGGTGGACGCCTACCAGTATGCGGCCTTGTGTCACCGGGGGCAGATTCGCAAAAGTGGGGAGGACTACCTGGTTCATCCGCTGGCCGTGGCCTACATCCTCGCCGAGCTGCGGATGGATGTGGAGACCATCGCAACGGGCCTTCTACACGATACCATCGAAGATACGCTTGCTTCCTACGAAGAGATCGAGCAGCGCTTCGGAAAACCCGTCGCGGAGATGGTGGACGGTGTTACCAAACTCTCCAAGTTGGTCTACCGGGGCAAGGTCGAGGAACAGGCGGAGAACTTCCGCAAATTTGTACTTGCCTTTGGGCGCGACCTGCGCGTGGTGGTGGTCAAGATCGCCGACCGGCTCCACAACATGCGCACCCTGGAGCACCACCGACCGGAGAAACAGAAGGAGATCTCCAAGGAAACCATCGAGATCTATGCCCCCCTTGTCCACCGCCTGGGTATGGATGTGGTCAAGTCCGAGCTGGAAGATCTCTGCTTCCGCTACCTCTATCCCAAGGACTACGCCGAGCTGGTGCAATCTCTGGAAGAAGAGGCCCCCGAACGGAAGGACTACGTCGAGCGCACCTGCGAGATCCTCCGCGCCACCATGAAAGCGCGTGGCGTCGAATGTGAGGTCACCGGCCGGGTCAAACACCTCTACAGTATCTTCAAAAAGATCCAGAAGCGCGAACGCCAGGATCTGGAGGGCCTCTACGATCTGCTGGCCTTTCGGATCATGGTTCCCGACCGCGACCAGTGCTACGTGGTCCTCGGCTTTGTCCATGCGGAGTTCATCCCCGTAAAGGCGAGACTCAAGGACTATATCGCCGTACCTAAGCCCAATGGCTACCAGTCTCTCCATACGACGGTCTTCGGCCCCGATCACCAGATGATCGAGGTGCAGATCCGCACTGCCGCCATGCACCGGGTTGCCGAAACCGGCATTGCTGCGCACTGGCGCTACAAAAATGGCCGCTTGGCCGTCAGCAACCAGCAGCTCGAAGAGGCCGCACGCCTCCGGGGCTTCATCCAGATCGCCCGAGACATCGAGGATCCTGCGGACTTTATGGAGGCCGCCCGCTCCGATCTGGCCGCCACCATCCACGTCTTCACCCCGCAGAAGGACATCATCCTTCTGCCCGAAAAGTCCACCGCCCTGGACTTTGCCTATTATGTCCATACCGAGGTAGGGCATCGCGCTCAAGGCGCAAAAGTCAACGGACGCCTTGTTCCGTTGAAAACGGAACTGCACCCAGGCGACAGCGTGGAGATCACCACCCACGCGGACTCCAAGCCCTCTCGGGAGTGGCTCTCCTGGGCCCACACCCACCGCGCCATGGAGAAAATCCGCCGGCGCCTTCGGGAACAGCTCAGCGAGACGGAGACCCCCTGGGGTCAAAAAGTGCTGGACGTCGCCCTGGGCAAGCTGGGATCCTCCTACAAAAAAGTGCAGGCAGACCCGGCCGTGCCCGAGCGGCTGAAGCTGGCCGGGCATGCCAGCCTCGAAGATCTGGCCAGTGCCGTCGCGATCGGAAGGGTTCCTCCCGGAGAAGCCGCGCGGATCCTGGTTACTCAGCCTGTCCCGGCGACGGCCCCCTCCCCCTTCGGCGCGCTCATGCAGCGTCTCCGCAAGCCGACGGAGAACGCCATCGTCGTCAGTGGCCAGACAGATATTCTGGTGGACTATGCACGTTGTTGCTCGCCGATGAAGGGCGAGCCTATCGTCGGCTACATCACCCGCGGCCGCGGCCTCTCCGTGCACCGCAGCGACTGCGCCATGGTCAAGGGACTGGACGCCGACCGCTTCGTGGCGGTGACCTGGGATGGCAGCGCCAAGACCCAGCATCAGGGCCTGCTGCGGCTGACGGCGGAAGACCGCCCCGGGCTGTTGGCCGACATCTCCAGCCTCTGTGCAAATGCACATATCAACCTGTGGCGCGCGGACGTGCGGGCACAGGGGGATCGGGCCATCTGCGATCTCGGAATCAGCGTGAACGACGTGGTACATCTCGCAGAGATCACCCGGAAGCTCAAGGCGGTGAAGGGCGTGATCAGCGTGGAGCGCGCCGGCTGAACATGCCCGCTTCCTGCACAGGAGTCAGCTGCGCGGGCGCACATGCACACTCGTTCAAGGTTCTTCCGGGCATATACAGAAATTCAGATTTCAGGCTTGCAGGGGAACGTTCGTTCAGCTAAAGGGGTGTTCATGGAACCACTCACTCCTCGTCAACGTGAAGCTCTCGATTTCTTTATTGCCTTCGAAGATCAGCGGGGTATCCCGCCCACTCTCCGTGAGATGGGCGAGGCACTTGGCATCCGCTCCACCAACGGTGTAGCCGATCTTCTGAAGCAGCTCCTCAAAAAGGGCTACCTGGAGCGTGCGGGAGATCCGCGCTCTTCCCGGAGCCTGCGGGTATCCAACCGCACCCGGGGCGGCTTCCGCACCCAGGCCACCGTCGCCGTGCCAGTGCTCGGTCGGGTCGCCGCCGGCTCGCCGCTGTTGGCAGAAGAGAACTACGCGGGCGCCATGCACATCGACAGTGCAATGATGCCGCACGATGGCCCGGTTTTTGCGCTGGTGGTCACCGGCAACTCCATGATCGAGGATGGGATCCTCGACGGCGACTACGTCTTCGTGCGCCAGCAGGCCACCGCCCGGGCTGCCGACATCATTGTCGCCCTGGTCGATGGAGAAGCCACGGTCAAACGCTTCTTCCAGGAAGGGGGCATGGTCCGCCTGGAGCCCGCCAACGCTGCCATGAAGCCGATCATCGTGGACCCTACGCGCAATTTCCAGATCGTAGGCCTCGTGGTCGGAGTCTATCGCCGCATCCGGGTCTGATGTGGACGCGCCACGTCGGCGCCCGGGACTGCGGGTAGAGGTTGGCCTCAACCTGGTCCTGCTGACCGTGGTGGTTGCCGCATTGAACCTCGGCATCTTCCTGCTTCTCAACCAACGGGATCGCCTTCATTCGGGCCTTCCCCTGGCGGAACACAGTGCCCAGTTAATTGCCGCCCAGCTCACCCTGGGGGGCACGGGCAGCTATGTCGCCACCCTTGCTGAGGCCCAAAAAGCGGGACTGGGGGAGCTGAGTCTTTTTGCGCCTTCGGGGCGACTGATCGCAGGCAGTCCAGCGGAGGCTCCGGAAGAGCTGGGCGCTGTCCTCAGTACCCGGCGTCCGGAGAGTCGGATGGTGGAGGGGGAGGCGGAAGTGCTCCAGCCTGTTGGGGGGCCGGGCCGGCCGAACGCGGTTTTGCGTCTCCGAAGCGAAGAACAGAAGGGAGAGGCAGATCTCTGGACGATGGCGCTGCTCCACATGTCCCTCTCGGCGCTGGCAGTGTTGATCTTCGGCACCGTCCTCTTTCAACGTAGCCTGCTGCTGCCCTTTGAACGGCTGCGGCAGGCCGCTGCCGCGATTGCGCGCGGAGAGACCGGCGTGGAAATCTCGGAAGATGCCCCGGCGGAGCTGGCGGAGCTGGCCGCCTCTCTCAACCAGCTCTCGGCCGCCCTGGCCCGCTACCAGGAGCGCACCCGCAGCCAGCTCACCCACCTGGAGGCCACCAACGCCGAGCTGCGTACCGCCCAGGATGCCTTGGTTCAAACCGAAAAACTTGCCAGCGTCGGAAGGCTTGCCGCCGGGCTCGCCCACGAGCTGGGCAACCCGCTCACCGCCGTGCGCGGCTACCTCGCACTCCTGAAAATGGAGACCCCGGGCAACTCCGAGACCGCGGAAGTGCTCGCCCGATGCCAGACCGATGTTGAACGTATGCACGGAATTTTACGAGATCTCCTCGATTTTTCTCGACCTGGTGGCGGCATCTTCACGAAGGTATCCCTGCATCACCTGCTGGAGGAGGCCGCGCGGAGTGTGCGTCACCAGCCCGCCTTCCGCAGCATCCGTCTCCAGGTAGAGGCCCCAACAGACCTCCATTTTTCTGCCGACCCCAACCGCATGCACCAGGTGCTCCTCAACCTCCTGCTCAACGCGGCCGAAGCGGGCGCGAGTCGCATCGAGTTGACCGGCGAGGTGAAAGAGGGAGACCTGCTCCTGCGTTGTCACGACAACGGCCATGGAATCCAGACCGAACAACTGCCGCGCCTTTTTGAGCCCTTCTACACCACCCGCCCGCCCGGTGCCGGTACCGGCCTGGGACTGGCTGTGGTGCAGCAGGTCATCCGCCAGCACCAAGGTCGGATCCATGTGGAGAGCGAGCCGGAGCGTGGGTCTACTTTCATCATTACCCTCCCTCTGGCGCCTGGGCCGTCGCCATCGGGTGGTTAGAGTATTCCGCAGTGTCTGAGTCTCTCCCCCAGCTGCACGCACACCTGAGCCGCTACGCCGCCCGTGAGCGCCGCTTGCTGGTGCTCCGTGCGGCGCTGAACGGTCTGGCCACGGCCTGTACCTCCGCTTCGATCCTGCTTCTTGCCGTGAATATGGGCTGGGTACGCCCCGCTACGGCGCCGCTCTGGCTGGGGCTCCCCGCCCTTCTGACCTTCGGGGTCTCCCTCTGGCCCCTCCGCGGCTGGCGCCTGGCCGCCGATCTCCGTCGCCAAGCGAGTGCAGCGGAAAGCCAGCTTCCACAACTTCAAGGAAGCCTTCTTACGGTGCTGGACCGTTGGGACCGCGCCGCCTCTCCCGGCTTATTGCAGCTGGCGGCGGACATGGCGCGGGCCGAGGTCGCGAAGCTCCCCCCCGCCCGCCTCTGGCCCAGCTCTTCCCTGAAACCATTACGAAACCTCCTCTTTTTAAGCATCTGCCTCTTCGTCCTCTCCTGCCTGCTCCTGCCCGCCGGACCGGCCGAAGCCATCGCCCGCCTTTTCGCCACCCCTCAGCAAAAAACCCAGGCTCAGGCCCCCTCCGCCGGCCCACGCGTATTGGTAGGCGACATCAGCCTTCGCTATCTCTACCCCACCTATACCGGCCTTCCTGCTCTGGAAGTCACCAATTCCAACGGCGAAGTCCACGCCCCACCCGGCACCCGCGTCGAACTGCGCGCACGGAGTGCCGACCGCTTCGACAGCGCCGCCCTCCAGCTCGACGACTCCCCTCCCCTGCCCGCCGAGCTGGTGGATGGTCGGCAGGTAGCTGGCGCATTTGAAGTTCAAAAAAATGGGAGTTGGCGAATCCTCTTTGGCGACCAAAGCTCGCCTGACTATCGCGTCGTTGTCGAGCCCGACCTTCCCCCCGACGTGGTGGTCCAGACCAATGGCCAGCGCTATTCCCTGGGCTCGGACCAGCCGATCTCCCTGCCTTGGCGGGCACGCGACGACTATGGCCTGGAGCGGGTGGTTATTCAAATCAAGGAAAAAGGGAAGCCAACCCGAGAAAATCTGGTGCTGACTCCCGTCGGGCACCCCGGCGAGCTTGGCGAACGGTTGAAGCTGACCCCTGCAGAACTGGGTCTTACTCCTGGATCTTCGGCCACTCTTCGCGTCGGCGCTTGGGACAACGACGCCGTCTCCGGCTCCAAAGCGGGCTGGTCGGCCCCCATCGAGATCGAGGTACTGGGCCCCAACGGCACCGCCCCCCAATTGGCAAAATGGCGGGAAGCCCTGCGGGATGCCCTGGTGGACACCCTCTCCCCCTTCCTCCTGGATGACGCTCCTCCCATCACCTCGGCGACCGAGGCCGAAAAGTGGAGTACCGAGGCCCGTCTTCGCTACAAACAGGTGGATACGCTTCTCACCCAACGCAGCAATGGTCCCGATGCAAAGCTGCTCAAAGATCTCAACGAACGCCGTGCTGCCTTCTTCGGATTTTTGAGCTCCCTGGAACGTAGCCCCGGCAGCTCCCTCCCCGCCAAGGACCACACCGAGCTCACCCGTCTCCAGGCCGAGCATGTGGGTGGCCTGGAAGATACCATTCTGTACCTGGATCTTCTGGTCCAAGCCGAGGCCATGCGTAGCCTGATGGAGCTCTTGGAGCAGCTCCGCACCGAGGCCGACGAGCTGAATACCGAGGCGCCAAGTCTGACCGCACCGGCGCTGCAGGGGCGTATGGCGCAGCTGGAGCGCCTGCTGGATGCCGTGCAGGAACGTACCCCCAAGCTCCAGGATAAAGAAGCCAAGGACTTTCTGGAGAGCCGCATCCAACAGGTACGCAACCGGATGGATCAAACACGTCGGTCTGCTGCCGCCGGTGACATGCCCGCGGCCCGTGAAAAAATGGGCCAGGTAGCTGCCGAGATCCAGGATTTGGTTCAGGGTTTTGAGGAACTACAGCGCCGGGGCAAGAGCCGCTCCTCGGAAGTCTCCAATGCCATGCAGGATCTGAAGGAGGAACTGGAAAAGCTCGCAGGAGAGCAGGCCAGCCTCCAGGAGCGTACCGAGCAGGCCCGCAAGCGCTTTGGCAACGATATGGATCAGGCCACAAAACAGTGGCAGGACCTTGAAAAACAGGCGCAAAATCTCTCGGAACGTACACAACAGCTTTCCGACGGAAACCGGCAGTCGGTGTCCTCCGGCGCCCTGGACGCCGCAAGCCAGGATGCTCAGGGCCTCTCCGACTCGGTGCGCGCCCGCAACCTGGATGTGGCGCTTCAGCGCGCGATGGACGCCGAGTCCTCTCTACAGGCTGCGGAGAACCGCGCAAAAATGGCTGAGCGCTTCGGAGAAAACAGTACCGCTTTACGTCAGCAGCTCTCCGCGGCGCGCCAGCAGGCCACCCGCCTCCGTCAGCAGCTGGAGCAGCTCGCCGATCAGCGCTCTGCCACATCTCCCGAGCTTCAACAGGCCCTTCAGCAGCTTGCAGGCGAGCAGCAGCAGCTCTCCGAACAGATCGGCCAGGCCGGCCAGCGTGCCGAGCAGGTGGGTCAACAAATGCCTATCCGCTCTCCCGGCCTGAAAGAGGGGATGGAGCAAGCGACTGAACAAAGCCAACGCGCAGGCGAGGCGATGCAAGCGGGGGATCCGACCGGGGCACAGGGCGGCCAGCAGGCTACCGAAGATGGCCTCCAGCAGGCCCAGCAGGCCCTCAAAGATGCCCAGGACCGGATGCGCCAGCTCCAGCAGGCCAGCTCTGGGAGTGGCCAGCAGGGAGAGGAGCAGGAGGGAGAAGGTCAGGGCAAAGAAGGAGAAGCCGAGAATACGGAGGGTGCCGAGCTGGAGCTGCCCAGCCCCGAGCAATTTTCGACGCCGGAGGAGTACCGGCGCGCGCTCCTGGAGGGCATGGAGGGGGAGGTTCCTGAGGAATATCGTTCTATGAACAGGCGGTATTATGAAGAACTTGTCCGTCAATAGACTTGCGGCCCTGCTGGGGCTGCTGCTCTGTGTACCCGCGTTGGCGTCGGGTGCAGCGGAGGGCAGTGCCTGCCTGGATCGCTACGACATCGCCTGCGCCCAGAAGGCCCTGGAGGACTTAAGCTCGGGGACCGAGGCGGATCTTCTCCGTGCCCAGCTTGATTTTTACCTCGGAAATTTCGATACCGCAGCAGAATCTATCGGAAAACTCGAAGCGGAACTGGGAGACCAGGAGCCCTTTAAGGCCGAGCTGGGACTGTATCGCCGGACCGCCTCCGCCACCGCCGGCTTCCAGGCGGTGACCCGCGACGACATCACGCTCCAGTACCTTCCCGGGGTAGATGAGGTGATGTTGGAGGAGGCTTTTGAGACCCTCGCGGCGGCACGCACACATATTGGCAAGCGCCTGGGGGGCAGCCCGCCCGGTGGTATCCGTATGGAGATCTACCCTTCTATCCAGCGTTTTACCGATGCT
Source organism: uncultured Pseudomonadota bacterium (assembly GCA_903891165.1). Classification (GTDB taxonomy): domain Bacteria; phylum Myxococcota_A; class UBA796; order UBA796; family SXON01; genus CAITDR01. Next base: position 6,081 of record CAITDR010000683.1, on the reverse strand, counting down.
TCCAGCTTGCCAGCCTCGGCGGTGCGCACCACGGGCGTGATCGCCCTTTCCAAGTGGACGCGCCTATTGCTCACCTCCCCGCGCGCCCTGGGCAAGGGCTATGCCTGGAAGGACACGGTCGCCCACGAGTACACCCACTATATTGTTGCATGGCGTACCCAGGACCGGGCGCCGGTCTGGCTTCAGGAGGGAATTGCCCGCTCTCACGAACTCTATTGGCGCGGGGATGGCCGCTTTGAGCTGTCTCCCAACAGCCAGTCTTTGCTGGCCGAGGCCCTCAAGGACGACAGCTTTGTGCCGCTCCAGAAGATGCACCCCTCCATCGCCTTCCTCCCCTCTGCCCGCGAGGCGGCCCTGGCTTATGCGCAGGTAAGCACGATGATGGTGTACCTCGAACAGGTCGCCGGTCCCGATGCAGTGTCGCGGGTGCTCGACCGGGTACGGGACGGCGCCACCGCGGAGCAGGCCGTGGCCGAGGTGGGTGCGGGCGGGGACATGGATGCCTTTTTAGCCGGTTGGAAGACGATGTTGCGTGGGATGGGCCTGATCCAGCAGAAGCTGGCGGCCATGCCCACCGGGGTGGACCCCGGCCAGAGTGCCTACGACCTGGATCCGCTGTTGGCGCAGCGCAAAGATCTGGCCTCCCACGCCCGTTTGGGCGACCTTCTGCTGGAGCGTAAACACCCGGAGGCCGCCCTGGTGGAATACCAGCGGGCCCTGCCCCCGGATGAGCCCCCTTCGCCCATGGTTTCTGTGAAGATGGCCGAGGCGCTGATCGCCTTGGGTCGCTCGGAGGAAGCGCTCGCACTGTTGAAGCATTCGGTCCGGGACTATCCCGAATATGCCGAGACCCGCACCGCCCTGGCCAAGCGCCTGCTGGTAGCCGGAAACCGTACGGAAGCACTGGTGCAATTCCGCGCCAGTGCCGATATTGATCCCTTTGATTCTGCTGTACAAGCTGCCCTTGCCGACCTCTACGCCGCCACCGGAAACACCCGCCTTGCCGACCGGCACGGGGGCTATCGGCGTATCCTTGAAGCAGGCGGCCTCCCTCTGGAGACCCGATGACCGATGACGTAGCGCTGCTCTCCCAGCTCAAGCAGCTCCGACGCTCCCTGGAGAGCCAGCTTTCCAAGCGAATTGTAGGCCAGCACGACGTGATCGAGCAGATGCTCATCGCACTTTTTTCGCGCGGTCACTGCCTCTTTATCGGTGTGCCCGGTCTGGCCAAAACCCTGTTGGTCAGCTCGCTGGCCTCCGTGGTGGGGCTGCGCTCAGGTCGGATCCAGTTTACCCCCGATCTGATGCCCGCCGACATCACCGGCACCGAAGTTATTGAAGAGGATCGCGGAACTGGTAAGCGTGAGCTGCGTTTTCTCCCCGGCCCCATCTTTACCAATCTTCTGTTGGCCGACGAGATCAACCGCACCCCGCCGCGCACCCAGGCAGCGCTCTTGCAGGCCATGCAGGAAAGCCGGGTCACCGCCGGTGGCCGTACGCTCCCGTTGGAAGCTCCTTTTCTGGTCTTCGCCACCCAGAACCCCATTGAGCAGGAAGGCACCTACCCCCTTCCCGAAGCTCAGCTCGACCGCTTTATGTTCGCCATCGACGTGGACTATCCCTCGGAGGCCGAGGAGATCGCGATTGTCGAGCGTACCATCGGGCCCGAGCCGGAGCCCCTGGAGCCGGTGCTGGACCGCGAGACATTGATGGCTATCCAAGCGATGATCCGCCGGATGGCCGCACAGCCGAGCGAGGAGGTGGTGCGGACGGCCGTACGTCTGGCGCGGAGCAGCCGGCCCGGCCCCGACGCTCCCGACGTGATCCGCCGCTATGTTCAGTGGGGTGCCGGGCCGCGGGCCTCCCAATTTCTGGCCTTGGGCGCCTGTGCCAAGGCCGCTCTTGATGGCCGTCCGGTACCCTCGCGTGCCGACGTTCTTGCCGTGGCAGCCCCCATCCTCCAGCACCGCCTGGTCTTGAACTTCACCGCCGAGGCGGAGGGTATCCGGCCCCGCCGTGTGGTCGAGGATCTGCGACGCGAGCTGGAGCGACGGACCTGATCCTCCCGCCCGCCAGCTCCCAGCTCCTGGAGCGTGTCCGCCATCTGCACCTACGCGCACGTCAGGTGGTGGCGGGCCTGCAGCAGGGCAGTCGTCGCAGCCTCCGGCTGGGGCAGGACATGGAATTTGCCGACTACAAGCCCTATACACCCGGAGACTCCCTGCGCGACCTGGACTGGAAGGTCTATGGCCGCAGCGATCGCCTCGTGGTGCGCCGCTACCAGGCGGAGACGGAGATGGCGGCGACCATTTTGTTGGATGCCTCCGGCGACTTGGCCTCCACCCCCGAAAAATTCCAACAGGCCCAACTGCTCTGCGCGACATTGGCATGGTTTTTGCATACGGAGCGGGAGCCTGTGGGCCTGGCCATCGGCGCGGGCGAAGGTGCTCTTCAAAACTGGATTCCTCCCCGCAGCGGCGCCGCCCATGCCAGCCGTATCCTGCATGGTATTGCCGCCGTCAAGGCCCACGGGAAAGCCGGGCTTTCCGATTGGCTTACCGGGATTGGGGACCGCTTGCGGCCACGCTCGTTACTGTTGATCGTGGGAGATTTTGCGGAGGAACCCGGCTCCTGGTCCAAGGCGCTGGATGCCCTGGCCCGCCGCCGGGTGGACCTGCGCGCCTTCCAGCTCTACGACCGTCGCGAGGCGGAGCTGGATTTTGCCCAGCCCCTGCGCTTTTTTTCCCCGGAGGGGGGTGATCGGCTTCCCCTGGATCCGATAGCGCAGCGCCCGCTTTTTCAACAGGAAGTCGCCCACTTTTTTGAAGAGGTGGACGAGGCCGTGCGTAGCCGCAAGGGGCACCGCTACCTGGTGGAGGCCCGCGCCGATCTGGTGCCCATCCTCTCCCGCTTCATCCGCGGGGCACCGTGACTTTTTCGCTGCTTGCTCCTGCAGTTCTCGCGCTGGGTTTGCTGGCGCTGGGGCCGATTTTTGCGCACCTCACCCGGCGGCAGCCCACGGAGATGCAGCCTTTTGGCCTGATGTTTCTGTTGGAGCGGATGAAGCGGCGGGTGGAGAGACGCCGTCGGCTCCACGATTTGTTGTTGCTTCTCTTACGGATTTTGGTGGTGCTCTTGCTCGTCGCGGCGGCGACCCGCCCCGAGCTGCGGATGCCGGAGAGCGCAGTGAGTTTTGGCGGCACCGGACGGGTGGTGGTGCTGCTCGACAACTCCCTCTCGATGGACCAGCGGAAGGACAGCAGCTCGCTCCTCAGTCTTGCGCGTGCCGACGCAGCCGCCACCCTTCGGGCGCTGCCCGAGGGGGTGCAGGTGGCACTGATCACCGCTGGTGGGGTACCCGCTCTGGTCAGTGGACTGGGCCTGGATCATGAATTGACGGCGGCGCTGGTGGAAGAACAGCCACAGACCGCGCTAGGCACCGACCTCCGCGGCGCCTTCCAGATCGCCCGGGAACTCCTGGGCGAAGAACCGGGGGAGATCCTGGTCTACACCGACGAAGCCGGCCCTGGTACCCTGGAGCGCTGTGCCGAGGACCTCGCCTGGCTGCAAGAGCGCGGCAGTGCCATCCTCCCCCGTATCTTCGCGCCGGCCGTCCGCCGCAATATCGTCCCCATTGCAGCCGAGTACGGCGACGGAATGGAAGGCGGAACGGTCGCGGTGAAGCTCCTGAACTATGGTCCCGATGCCCGCGAAGTGGCCGCCACCGTTGCACTGCCCGACGGCTCTCCCATCACTGTCTTTCTGGAGCTGCCCGCCGCGGGAGAGCAGCCCGGTCTGGCCGAGGGTCGCATCACCGTGCCCCGCCAGGTGGCCGGGGGGGTCGCCACGCTATCGGTAGAAGATCCCGATCTCCCCTTGGACAACCACTACTATTTCCACCTCCCCCGCATCGGCGCCAGCCGTGTGCTGGTGGTGGACGGCGAGCCCGGCTCCACCCCCACCACCTCAGAAGTCTACTTTCTGGAGCGTGCCCTGGCTCCCTTCCAGGGTGCGGGAGTGGCGGTGGATGTGGTGGCTCCTTCCGGGATTTCTACCCTGGATCCCCAGCGGCACCGCGTCGCCTTTGTGGCAAATGTGGGGGATCCCGGCCTCGTGGCCGGAGCCCTGGTGAACTTCGTGCGGGAGGGCGGCGGCCTCTTTCTGTCTATGGGTCGAAACATAAGCCCGGCTCGCTACAATTCCACCTTGGGCTCCATCCTCCCCGCCGAGCTGCTGCCTGCTGAGCGCCTGCTCTCTTCCGACGACCTGCCCGGCGCCCGCCTGGCCCTTCCCGACAGCAACCATGCCCTGTTCCGCCCCTTTGAGCGCAGTGGCATCGAAGGTTTTGGTCGGGTACGTCTGTGGTCCGCCATCGGATTATCCCCCTATAACGAGAGCAATACCGTCACCACACTCCTGCGTGCCACCAGCGGCCAGCCCGCACTGGTGAGCCTCCAGGTGGGCAACGGTCGGGTGGTGTTGTGGACCTCCAGCATCGACCGGGACTGGAGCAACCTGCCGCTTCAAAGTATCTATGTGCCCTTCATCCAGCGGCTGACCTCCTGGATGGGCGGCGATGTCGGCGGTGCCGTCGAACGTAGCTCCGGGGAAGCGGGGAGCCCCCTGCGCATTCCTGTAAGACGGAATACAGAAGCGGAAGTCACCGGTCCCGACGGGCATTTTCAGGAGGTCAGCCGCGAGCTGGACGCCCTCAGCTTCACCCCCACCCAGCCCGGAGCCTACGCCTTGGTGGCCGCCGGAGGGCCGCCTTTGGCCTGGGCCGCCGTCAACGTGCCCCTGGCCGAAACCGATGTACGCAGCAGCACCAGCCTCCAACAGGCCCAGCTAAGCTCCCTCCCCGACCGCCTCCAGCGAAAAATCTCGCTGACTCCCTATCTTCTTGCGGCGGTTCTCCCCGTCCTGCTTGGCGCCGCCCTGCTTGGAGGTCGCCGTGTTGCCTGAAGCCTTCAGCCGCCGATCTCTTCTGGCCATGGGCGCAGGAATTCTGCTCCCCCGCAGGGCTTTTGCCCTGGGGGAGCTCTCAGAGGTAGACATCGCCGAGCTGGTGCTCCCCAGTGGTACTCAGTCCACCCCGGATGCCTGGAGTGGCCTGCTTTTTGAGCTGATCCAGACCACTTCGGTGGAGGCCGTGCCTCGCGCCGTGCAGCTCGCTCCCGACGATCCTGCCCTTTTTCAGCACCCCATCGCGGTACTTTCCGGCAGCGGTCCCCTCCCCGCACTTTCCGAGCGCGCCATCGAGCAGCTCTCCCGCTACCTGACCTACGGCGGTTTTCTGATCGCCAACGACAGCAGCGGCCTGATGGACAGCCCTTTCGACCGCAGCATTCGCGACTTGGTGCGTCGTATCCTGCCCAATCGCTCGTTGCAGATACTTCGCTCGGATCACTCGGTCTATCGGTCTTTTTTCCTCCTCGATAAACCTGCGGGACGGGTCGCCAACTACCGCACCCTGGAAGGGGTCGAGGTGGGGACCATGCACCCGCTGGTCTACAGCCGCGACGACATTGCCGGTGCCCTGGATCGCTACCCCGACGGCACCTTCCGCAACCCATGCACACCCGACGGCGAGCTTCAACGTCGGGAAGCAATCAAAACCGCTCTCAATCTGATTATGTATGCACTGACCTCCAACTACAAGCAGGACCAGGCCCACGCCAAAGAGCTGTTGCGGCGCCAGCTCTTGCTCCGGGGAGGTCCCTGATGTGGGAGTGGCTCACCGGCGGCTGCTGTGGAGAGGGCGGCGTCCTCCTGTTTGGGTCCGATCCACAGTGGATCATCGTCGCCGCGATTTTATTGGTAGGGGTATGGATTCTGGCGCTGCTCTTGCCACGTCAAGAGGGCCCTTCGGCGACCAATCGTGTAGTCGAGCTTACCACGTTGGCCCTGGGCCTGGGCGTGTTGTTGTGGATGCTCTCCGGCGCCACCTGGGTACAAGAGGGAGAACGTAGAGAGAAAGGACGTTTTGTGGTGTTGGTGGACGGCAGCCGCTCCATGGCGGTGACCGGCGTGGAGGGACCACGATCCCAGGCCGTCGCCGAAAATTTGAAGCCGATGCCCGAC
>CAITDR010000682.1 GCA_903891165.1 uncultured Pseudomonadota bacterium | reverse complement strand
GATCCTGTTGGGTTTAGGTATTGGTAGCACCTTTTTCTTTCTGGCGGAGCCGCTGTGTGGCTTCTTTACGCACGACCCGAAGGTGTTGGCCGTGGCGGTGGGCTACGCACAGGTCCTTTGCTTCTCCCAGATTTTTGTGGCCACCGAGGCCTTGGCGGAAGGGGTGCTCCTCGGGGCCGGAGACTCGCGCACGGTCTTCCGGTGGTCGATGCCCTTAAATCTGGCGCGGGTGCCGCTGGCCTGGATCTTTGCTTTTGGTCTGGGCTGGGGCGCCCCTGGGGTTTGGTGGGCGATCAACCTCACCTCTTTTTTGAAGGCCGCCGGAAAGGGGCGGGCGGCCTGGCGGGGAGACTGGCTCCGCCTGCGGCTGTAGACCGGTTATGATTCGCGGATGTGGCTTCTGCTCCTTGGCGCCGTGTTTGCCCAGTCCTCCCCCTGTGCGAGCCCCTGTGGGGGGGCGCCCGGCGCCTTGCGCCTGGAGCTGCTGGGCGGGGTGACCAGTGTTGCGGGGGCGGTAACCTCGGTGGCCTTGCTCGCACCTTCGCTGAGCTCGGGTGCCCATCCGGCGCGCCCGGGGGTGGATGGGGTGATGGTGCTACCCTTGGGAATCTTGGGTCCGGTCCTGATAGATGCCGCAGGCCAACGCTATCGCAAGCTGTCGTTGGCGGGGGGAGGCACCGGGAGGGCGGGGGTGGGACGTTGGGTGGGCGTGGCGACCTTGGGGGTAGGCGGTGTGGTGGGTCTGACCGGCGGCGTGATGAGCCTGGCCGGAGAGGAGACCGGACCCTGGCTGCAGCTGGCGTCGGTCCCCCTGTTATTGGGCTCAGCCGGGGCTTTTGTGGCGGAGTCCCGTCGTAGTGCGGGTACGTTGACAACGGAGAAACCGGTCAGCATGGCGGCGCCGGCCCTGTGGTTGGGGCCGGACGGGGGTGGCCTGATGCTGCAGGGGAGCTGGTAGCACGTTCAACTATCGTGGGCCTGCTAAAATAATCCAGCGACAAGGCAGCTTATTGCGCGTACAGGTTGTCCAGGTGTTGGATGTAGCCCATGGCGTAGGCGGCAGCGCCCGTGCCCTGCCACTGCAGCTCGCCGCTGCCGTCCAGGCAGTTGAGCTGGCCCGCGGTGGAGAACATCACCAGGGTATTGCCGTTTTCCAGGCGATCGACGTCACCTAAGACCGTGGTGGCGATCTCGGGGCGGGGATGGTATTCGCTCTTGAAGGTGGCCTTCATATCGGTGAAGTCCAGGCCGTATTCCACCATTCTGGAGAAGCGGCTGGGCGGGGTGCGGTCGTCCAGAATCACGATGCCGTCGTCGGTCAGCTCAAAGCCGTGCTGGCCTTCAAAACCGTTCAATTCGTCGCCTTCGATGCTGAAGTCGGAAAGGACTCCCCCCAGTACCCATTGCACCTGCCGGTCGCTGCGTCCCACCTTTGCGATGGAGTTGAAGTTACGGAAAGACAGGTACCAGGCGTCTTCTGCCTCGTTGTAGTGCAGCACGTTGGCGTGGGACCAGTTGGGCGAGGTGTCGTCCAGGTTGGTTTCGGGGCCGGCCTCGGTCCAGTCATCAAAGATGTTCCACACCTCGGTAAAGGTGCCGTCTTCCGCCACTTCCAGGATGCGGTCGCCCACCAGCTCCTGGCCGTCGATGCTGCGGGTGTCCTGAGAGAGGACGGCGAGTTTTCCGTCGGGCATCTCCACAAAATCATGGTGTAAGCCGGGGATCTCGATGCGCTCCTCGGTGCTGCCGTCGATGGAGACCCGCACCAGCTCGGCGGTGTCGATCACCGTGGTGCGCTCGGTGGCGATGTAGGTGATCCACTTGCCGTCGGCAGAGAGTCGCGCACGGGTGGCAAGGAGTTCAGGATTCTCCTCGTGCCACCAGACCAATTTTCCGTCCGGGTTCAGAACAATGGGTCCCACCGCCGCGCCCAGGTAGGTGGTCAGGATCAGTCCGTCCCAGCAGTCTTTGGCGGGGCCGGTCTCCAACGAGCGCAGCGTGCCCGGCATGGTGCCGGTGGTGATGCTGCCTTCGCCGAGCACTTCTTCGGATTCCACCTCGACCACCTGGAAGCTGACCTCCTGATCGGGAGCCAGCCCGAGCAGGTTCATGCTGCCATTTTCACCGGCGGCCAGCGTCGGGCTGTGCAGGCTGGTGTCACCCTCTACGCCGTAGTGAACCACGGTGGAGAGGGATTCGGGGTTGACCCAGCTCAACTGGACGATGGTGGAGATATCCTCCGACAGGGTCGCTTGGACTTCGATCTCGGGGTACCGTCCACACGCAAGGAAAAGCAGGATCATCGGAAAACCTCAGCCGCGGAAGATCTGAACTTCCTTCAGTGTAACGGGAGTCACGGGCCGATCGCCTGCCCCACGCGGCACCCCGGTGATCTTCTTTACCACCTCGAAGCCCTCTGTGACTTTTCCAAACACCGCGTGCTTCCCGTTCAAGTGGGGGGTGGGCACTTCGGTGATGAAAAACTGGCTGCCATTGCTGTTGGGGCCGGAGTTGGCCATGGACAGAATGCCGGGGCGGTCATGTTTGAGCCGCAGCGCCGCGTCCTCGTCCTTCCACTTGTAGCCGGGGTTTCCACGCCCCGATCCTTCTGGATCACCGCCCTGGATCATAAAGCCGGGGATCACCCGGTGGAAGACGGTGCCGTTGTAGAGGGGGGTCTTGCTCTTGCTGCCGTTGGGCTGGGTCCACTCCACCACTCCTGTAGCCAAGCCTACAAAATTGGCGACGGTGCGGGGCGCCTCCTTCTCAAAAAGCTCGACCACCAGATCGCCCTGGCTGGTGACAAATCGCGCCTTCAAGGCGCCCTCTCCGGGGATCTTCACAGGAGGAGCGGGGCTATCGAGGACCTGGCCAAAACCGAACATACTTCACCGGGGAAAGAGGGCCGCTCATAACCGCTTCCGCCTCCTCCTCCACCAAAAACAAGCGACCCGAAGCGGGGCTTCGGGTCTACGGCTACGGGGGGAAGGGCGGACTGCTACCGGCCACGACGCATTGGCTGGATCACCTTGCCACCACCCATGCTCCCTCCCGCCTTGGGGGCGGGGCTGGGGGCGCTTGCTCCGGCTCGGGGAGCCGGGCTGGGGGTGCCTCCACCGGCCGCCGCTACCTTGACAGGTGCGGCGACGCTGGGGGAGGGGGATCCGACCGCTGCCGCCGGTTCAGTCCTTTGACCGAAAAAAGGTCGGGATGTCGTAGTCTTCGGCACGCAGGGTGTCGAAACCAGAACCCATGGGGGTGGGGCGGCCGTTGTTCCGGCCCATCGGAGCGGCGTGGAAGGACTCGTTCACGACCTTCCGGATACGCTTGTCAGCGTCCACCACCGACAGGCCGCGGTTGTTTCCCGTTGCCTGCCTCACATCCTGGAAACCGGTGGCGATGACGGTCACACGGACGGCATCGCCCATACTTTCGTCGATCACCAGGCCGAAGATGACGTTCTCGTCCTCTGCGGTCTCCTCGGCCACCATCTGGGCGGCTTCGTTGACTTCGTAGAGGGTGAGGTTGGAGGAGCCGGTGAAGTTCAACAGCACCGAGGTGGCGCCGGAGATGCTCACGTCGTCCAAGAGCGGGCTGGAGATGGCGCGCTGGGCGGCGTCGACGGTGCGGTGCTGGCCGGAGCCCATGCCGACGCCCATCAGTGCAAGGCCCTTGTTCGCCATGATGGTCTTCACGTCCGCGAAGTCCACGTTGATCAGGCCCTGGCCGTTGATCAGGTCGGAGATGCCCTTGACGGCCTGCAGCAGCACGTCGTCGGCCATCGAGAAGGCCTCGCCCATCAGCGTGCGCTCGGTGGAGACCGACAACAGCCGCTGGTTGGGGATGGTGATCAGCGTGTCCACCTGGGACATCATGGCTTCAATGCCTTCTTCGGCCTGGCGACGACGGCGCCGACCTTCGAAGTTGAAGGGCCGGGTGATGACGCCGACGGTCAGCGCACCCAGCTCGCGGGCCACTTCGCAGACCACGGGAGCCGCGCCGGTGCCGGTGCCGCCGCCCATTCCGGCGGTCACAAAAACCATATCCGCCCCGGCGATCAACTCGGCCACCCGGTCGCGGTCTTCAAGAGCAGCTTCGCGGCCGACTTCGGGGTTGGCGCCGGCGCCGAGACCCTTGGTGAGCTGTGCGCCGATCTGGAAGCGCTTGGAGGCCAGAGAGCGGCGCAGATCCTGAGAGTCGGTGTTGATGGCGATAAATTCGACGCCGCTGAGGCCGGCGCGCATCATGTTGTTGATGGCGTTGCCGCCACCACCACCAACGCCGATGACCTTGATGCGTGCGCCAAGGAGATCATTCTCGACAAGTTCGATCATGGGAGATCCAGGGAGGACAGGAGGGAGGGGAATGAGGGGGACAGGAGGATTTTTGGAGGGGGGGAGCTACAGCGGGCTGACCACAGCGATCCGTTCGAGGCCCAGATCGACGCGGTGGGGACGGGAGAGGTCCACCCCCTGCGCAAGCAACGAGTCCAGTCTGTTCAGCACCGAGTGATCCCGGAAGCCGAGACGAACCTCCCCGCCGTTGCGAAGGGCGATGGCATAACCTGATTTTGCATCAAAGCGCAGCTCTGAGATATCTTCTTTTCCTAGGCCAGCACGGCCTTCCAGCGCATCCATCCACGCAAGAGCGTCGTTGATGATACGACGCGCAAGCTCAGGCGTGCGGGTGGCCATATCTGCAGAAATGCCCGTGATCATTGGATGATCCAGGTCGGGCGCGCTGGCGATCTGGAAGGGATTGCCATCGGCATCCACCAGATAAATACGCTCCAGCATCAGCAGTGCCCGGACTGTTCTTTCTTCGATCTGAATCACGACGGTGTCGGGGAAAACCCGCCGTGCTGTGGCGCGCGCCACCCAGGGGTGCTTTTCCGCCCCTGCGACCGCTTGGTCCAGGTCCAGGCGCACCAGGGCGGTGTCCTGCTGCAGCGCGGCGAGGTGGCGGATCTGCGCCTCGGTGGCCCGCTGCGCGCCGACGATTCGCACATGATGCAGCTGCGTGGTCTCTGCCCCAAGCAGACCCCAGCCCAGACCGCCAAGGGCGGCGAGGCAAAGGGCAAAAGGGAGCAGTTTCCGGAGCATCGAGAGCATAGCTTGCGCTCTAATCTACAGAGTATTCTCCCTCTTGACAAGTAAAGAGGAGGACTTTTTTCGGCGGCGCTTCAGGTGGCGGGGGCGCCAAGCTCTCCGGGCAATACCCGGAATCTTGCACCCTGCAAGAGTGCTTCCACCAGATCCTCAAAGGACATGCCCACCTGTCCGGCGGCCATGGGCGACAGGGAGGTTGCGGTCATGCCCGGCAGGGTGTTGATCTCGAGAAACCACGGCGTTCCATGTGCATCGACGATGAAGTCCGCCCGTGCCACCCCGTCCAGGTCCAACATCCGGTAGGCGGTGGCGGCATAGGACTGGGCGGCTGCAGCGACCTTGGGGTCGATGGGTGCAGGCACGATGTACCGGGTCTTTCCCTTGGTGTACTTGGCCTCAAAGTCAAAGAAGCCGGAGTCGGGGACGATGGCCACCACCGGTAGGGCCCGCCCGAACAGCACCGCCACCGTGATCTCCTCCCCCTCCACAAACTGCTCCAACAGCACTTCGGAGGCGAAGTCCTGGCAGTAGAGCAGCCCGGCCTCCAGCTCTCCGGGGTCCATACACTTACGGATGCCGAGTGTACTGCCTCCTTCCGGGGTTTTGGCCATCACGGGGTAGGAGAGTCCCTCGGGGAAGTCGTCGCCCTTTCGCCACACCCGGTCCTCGGGCATGGGGATGCCGCTGCCGCGCAACATCCGCTTGGTGGCGATCTTGTCCATGGCAACGGCACTTCCGCGCACACCGGAGCCGGTGTAGGGGATCCGCATCACCTCCAGCAGTCCCTGCACACAGCCATCCTCGCCCAGGGGGCCATGCAGGGCCAGCCAGGCCACGTCCACCTTGGCCGCGCGGAGTTTTTCTGGGAGATCGGGGCCGACATCGATCTCCACGATGTTCCAGCCCCGGTTGCGCAAGGCCCCGGCGACGGCCGCCCCACTCTTGAGCGAAATCGGACGTTCCGGAGAGAGTCCACCCTTCAACACGCCGACGACCACCTTGTCTTTTTCAAATGCCATCACAGCCTCCCGCCCCTGCCCGGGGCCACCAGACGTTCCTGCAGCACCAGTCCCGTCGCCGTCTGCACCCGCTCCTTGACGGCGGCCACGAGGAGTCGTAGCTGCCGGGGGGTTGCGTCGCCCCGGTTGACCAGCACCAGCGGATCGTCCTCTGCAAAACACGCGCCATGTACCCGCAGGCCCGACAGCTTCACCTTGCGCAGCAATTCCCGCAGCGGTACGCCCCGCTGCCGGGTGTCCACAAACACGGCGCCAGCGCGGGGGGGGTAGACACGGACGTCCGGACGCAAAAGTGCGCCGACGATCAACGCTTTTGCATCCGGGGTGATTTCTTCGGTGTCCTCAAAGCCGCGCCCCTTGAAGCGCCGCACCCGGGCCAGCATGGGCCCAAGCCAGCCCTCCTCCCAGGCCTCTGCCAGGGTTCCCGGTGCTTTTTCCAGGCTTTTGTAGCCCCGGCGAATGCCAAGCTGTGCCAACAGTACGCTGGCGCCCACCCACAGGCCTTCTGGACGTTCTTCAATCTTCTCGAAGTCGCCACCCAAACGTAATGCCACTCCCGACAGACTGGCATCGGGGGGGAGGGCGTCCTGGAAGGGGGGAATTGGCCGAATCGTCTGCTTCTCCGCCCGGAGTTGCCGGATGGTGGCCAGCAAGGTGGCTTCATCGCGAAGTTCGATCCACCGCTCGAAGTGGCCTTCGCCGCGGAGTGGGAGGTGGCGGCGGATGGGCTCCTCCTCCAGAAAAAGCGGACTATCCACGCAGCTTCTCCGCCAACGGCGCCAGGATGCGGTTCACGTCGCCCGCTCCGAGGGTGATACACAAATCGCCGCCGCGAAGGTTCTGCTGCAACCAGCTCTGCGCCTCGTCCAGTGATCCAACGGGGATCACGTTACGATGTCCGTGCTCACGCAGGCCCCGCACGATGGCATCGGTGTCGATGCCAGGGATCGGCTTTTCTCCTGCCGCATAGACCGGACAGACCACCACCGCAGCAGCGGCGTTGAAGGAGCGGCAGAAGTCTCCGAGGAGGTTCTGTACTCTGGAATACCGGTGAGGTTGAAAGACGGCTACAATGCGGCGATCTTCGTAGCCCTCCGCGGCTGCACCGAGGGTGGCCTGGATCTCCACCGGGTGGTGACCATAGTCGTCCACCAACAGGATGTCGTTCACGTCGGCGCGAACGGAGAAGCGGCGGTCCACCCCACCGAAGTTGCGCAGCGATGCCTGCACGGACTCCCAGGGAATGTCCAGCTCCAGGCTCACCGCGGTGGCGGCCAGCGCATTGAGGACATTGTGACGCCCGGGGACACCGAGTGTAAGTTCCCCCAGGGCTTCTTCGCGGCGCCAGACCCGGAAGCTGAGCGTGCCGCCACTCATGCGGATACGGTCGGCGCGGTATTCTGCGAGGGCAGAGAAGCCATAGCCGATGAGCCGCCGTCGGAAGCGCGGAAGCAGGTCCTGCACCACCGGGTGGTCCACACAGGCGACGGTGCAGCCATAAAAAGGCACAGAGTTGGCGAAGCGCACGAAGCCGTCTTTGAGAGCGTCGAAGCTGCCCCAATACTCCATGTGCTCGGGATCGATGTTGGTGATGATGTTCACGGTGGGAGAGAGCAGGAGGAAGCTGCCGTCTGATTCGTCGGCCTCTGCCACCAGATAGGCACCCTGGCCCAGCCGGGCGTTGCTGCCCAGGCTGTCCAAACGTCCACCGATGACGACGGTGGGATCCAGGCCGGAGCCGTGCAGGCAGGTGGCCAGCATCGACGTGGTCGTCGTCTTGCCATGGGTGCCCGCGACCGCCAGACCATACTTCAGGCGCATCAGCTCAGCGAGCATTTCTGCGCGGGGAATGACGGGAATTTTGTTGGCGTGGGCCTCCAGAATCTCGGGATTGTCCTCGCGCACGGCGGAGGAGTAGACCACCACATCCGCGCCCCGCACGTTCTGGGCCTGGTGCCCGATCAGCACCTGCCCCCCCAGGCCGCGGAGCCGCTGGATCACGGCGTTCTCCCGAACATCCGAGCCGCTGACATGGAAGCCCATGTTCAGCAGCACCTCGGCGATGCCGCTCATCCCGATGCCGCCGATGCCGACAAAGTGGATCTGCCGTACTTTTCCCCGGAACATCATGCCGGTACTCCGGCGGGTTGCTCAGCTTCCGCAGGGGCTTCCTGGGCTTCCGAGGAGATGGACAGCAGGATGCCCACCGCGGCGAGGTTCATCATCATGGCGCTGTTGCCGTAGGAAAGGAATGGAAGAACCAATCCTTTGGGCGGAAGGACGCTCATGGCCACACCGAGGTTCAAACAGGCCTGCCCGACGATGGCCGCACACAGGGTTCCGGCAAGGATTCCCGCGTAGGGGTCATTCACGCGCTGGGCCACCTTCAGTGCCCGCCACGCAAAAAGGCCATAGAGGCCCAACAGAATCGCGATACCCCACAGGCCCAGCTCCTCGCCCACCACGGCGACGATAAAGTCGTTGTAGGGTTCCGGTAGATACAGCAGCTTGGCCTGTCCTTCTCCCAGGCCCTGTCCGATCACCCCACCATTGTGCAAGGCGACCAGAGACTGGCAGACCTGGTAGCCGCCGTCGGAGTGGTCGGCGCAGGGATCGGTAAAGCCGGTGATCCGCGCAACACGATAGGGTTCGGCGAGCAGGATGAGCAGGCCCCCCACCGCCCCGGTGCCGCCCAACGCAAAGATCCACGACCATCGGATCCCTGCAAGAAAGAGCAAAACACCGCAAAGCAGGCAGGTAATCATGGTGGAGCCGAAGTCTGGCTGGATCAACAGCAATCCCAAAATGGGCAGCAGACCCAGCCCGGCAAAGCCCAGGACTTTGGGGTCGCTCACATTCCCGCGGTTCCGACGTAGCCAGGCCGTCAGGCAGACCAGCGCCACCATCTTGGCCAGCTCTGCCGGTTGAAAGGTGATTCCGGCCAGACCAAACCAGCGGGTAGCGCCGTTGGCCTTGTGCGAGAGGCCGGGGATCCACACCATCACCAGCCCGGCGATGGCCGCCCCGTACAACAGGTGCGCCCGGTCCAGCAGTGCCTGGTAGGGGATCCGCGCCAGCACCACTAGAAAAGTGAAGCCAACGACGACAGAAAAGCCCTGCCGCTCCAGGAAGTGGTAGGGATCGTTGTACTCTTCCGTGGCAACAAACCAAGAAGCAGAGCCGACGGCTACCAGTCCAAAAGCCACCAGCACCACGGTGATCAGGAGTAGCGGTAAATCGTAGCGTCGCATCTACAAATCCTGTACGAGCTTGCGGAAGACCTCTCCGCGATGCTCGAAGTTCTTGAATTCATCAAAGGAGGCGCAGGCGGGCGACAGCAGCACCGCGTTGCCGGGTCGGGCCATCGTGGCGGCAAGCTGCACCGCGTCGGCCAGCGTGGCGCACAGGGGAGGGGATCCCAGGCTGGCGGCGATGGTGGGGCCTTCTTCCCCAAAGCAGATCACCCGATGGCCGTCTAACAGCGGCTGCAGGCTCTGGTAGTCCGCTCCTGCCTTTCCGCGCCCTCCGAGAAGCACAATGCTGGGGCGCTCCATGGCGGCGAGAGCCACCCGCGTGGAGTCCACATTGGTGGCTTTTGAGTCGTTGTACCAGTGGATATCACCGAGGCGGGGGATACGCTCCAGACGGTGCGCCAGGCCGCGCAAGGTGCCAAGCTGCAGCTGGCTGCGCTTCATTCCCGCCCACTGGGCCAGAAGAATGGCCGCCGCGAGGTTTTCACGATTGTGAACACCGGGAAGTTGGAAATCACTCAGGTCGATCGTACCTGGATCCGGGGTGCCGACCAGCTCCAGATGTGTCTTTTCCCACCGGAGCCCGGGCCATGCGCCCAGGTAGAGGCGGGTGCCCGGGGTGCCGTCGGCCAGCTTCAACAGCTGCGGGTCGCCGATGGGCAGGATCTGCGCGTCTGCTGGGCCCATCTGGGCGAACATCCTGCACTTGTGTGCCCCATAGTTGTCCATGTCCCCGTGACGCTCCAGGTGGTCGGGCGTCAGGTTCAGGATCGCCGCGGCATGGGGGTGAAAGCTGCCGGGAAGCTCCATCATGTAGGAGGACACCTCTACCGCGCCGATGTCGAAGTTGTCGGGATGCAGTGCTGCTTCCGACAGGGGAGTCCCGAGGTTGCCGCCTACAAAGGGGCGACGGCCCGCCTGCTCCAGTAGTTGGCCCAGCAGGAAGGTCGTGGTGCTTTTGCCGTTGGTGCCGCTGACCGCGAGGAGCGGAAAGGGGAGGAAGGAGGCGGAAAAGGCAAGCTCTCCCTCCACCTTCACACCGGCGGCGATGGCGGCGGCGATGTCGGGGTGCCGCGCGGGCACTCCGGGGCTGACCACCACCCGGTCGGCCTCCAGTAAAAGTGACCCCAGGGGGTCAGATCCGTAGTGTAAACTACAATCTGGGACCATAGGTGCGGCCGGGTTCTGATCCACACAGTGGACCTCGGCACCCCTTGACAGGGCAAGGGTTGCCGCCGCCACGCCCGAGCGTGCCATGCCGACAACCACTACTTTTTTGCCCCGAAGCGCCATTCCTACCTCAGCTTCAGGGTGGTCAGAGCCACGAGTGACAACAGCCCGGAGATGATCCAGAAGCGCACGATGATCTTCGGCTCACTCCAGCCGCTCTTTTCATAGTGGTGGTGGATGGGGGCCATCTTGAAGAGGCGTTTGCCCTTGGTGGCCTTGAAGTAGCCCACCTGCAGCATCACCGAGACGGTCTCCAACACAAATACGCCACCCACCAGCGCGAGCAGGATCTCATGTTTGCTGATGATGGCCAGGGTAGCCAAGGATCCGCCCAGTGCCAACGAGCCGACGTCCCCCATGAAAATCTGCGCCGGGTAGCAGTTGTACCAGAGAAAACCCAGGCCTGCACCGACGATGGCCATCGCAAAGATGGACAGCTCGCCTGCGCCGGTCACAAAGGGAATCCCCAGATATTGCGCGAAGGTGGCGTGGCCCGCCAGATAGGCGAGTACCGCAAAAGTGCCACCCGAGGTGATGGTACTGCCGATGGCCAGCCCATCCAGCCCGTCGGTGAGGTTCACGGCGTTGGAGGAGCCGGTCACAATAAAAATGGCCAGGCCCACATAGATCCATCCCAGCCAGTCCGGTGCGCCCGTCCACAGCTCGGCAAAGTCCAGAATGGCGTGTTTGTACACCGGGAAGTGCAGTTGCGCATCCATCACCCCGGTGTAGTAGGCGCCACCAAAAGTGCCCAGCCCGATGGCCACCTGCCAGAACAGCTTCCACCGCCCGGCCAGACCGTCGGTGGAGCGCTCCATCACCTTCTTCCAATCATCATAAAACCCGATACACCCATAGCCGAAGGTGACGATGATGGCCATCCACACCCGGGGCTCGTCCAGGCGCGCCCACAAGAGTGTGGCCCCCAGGATGCCGCCGAGAATGACCACACCGCCCATGGTGGGGGTTCCAACTTTGTTTTCTACGTGGTCTGACGGACCATCGGTACGGATGATCTGCTCCATCCGCTTCTGTCGCAGCCAGGCGATGTAGGGCGGAAAAAGGGCATAGCAGATGATCAACGCCGTCATCATGCCGCAGGCGGTGCGGAAGGTGATGTAGCGGAAGACATTGATGCCTAGCTCGGTCATCAGGTGGTAGAGCATTTGGCCTCCGCGCGCAGGTGGTCGAGCACCCGCTCCATCCGGGCACCCCGGCTTCCTTTGATCAGCACCGACTTCGGTCCCACTGGGAAGCTACGCAAGCGCTGTGCCAGCGCCCGCGCCAAGCTGTCCACGTCGGCAAAACAATCTGCACGGTCTCCGGCAGCACGGGTAATTCTTTCGCCCGTAACAAGGAGATGTTGGATTCCCAGAAGTCGTGCTTCTTCGAGGATTTGAAGGTGCGCCGCCTCCTCCTCCCCCCCTAGCTCCAGCATGTCTCCCAGCACGGCAATGTGTGGGCCGGGCATCGAGGCCAGCGTCCGCAGCGCCGCGATCATGGAGAGGGGGTTGGCATTGTAGGCATCGTCCAGCACCAGCCAGTCCCCCAGGCGCTCCACACGGTTCCGCATTCCTTCGGGTGCAAAGCGAGCAAAGGCCGCAGGCAGGCTCTGGATGGGGACACGCAGTGCAAAGGCCACCGCCGCCGCTGCTGCCGCATTGATGGCCAGATGTGCGCCGGGAACCGGAAGAACTGCCCGAATTACGCCGTCTGGTGTCTCCAGGCGGAGCCGCGTTTGCAGGGTGGCACGGTCCACCGACACGTCGGTCAGGCGGATCTGGTTGCGGGGGCCGGTCCCGTAGGTCACCACGTGGGTGCCGTTGGGCAAGGGCATGGCTGCAATCCGCGGATCATCCATGTTCACACAGAGGATGTCGCCCGCCTGCGCACCGTCAAAAAGCTCCTGTTTGGCTAGGGCTACCCCCTCGATGGAGCCGCAGCCTTCCACATGCGCTGCGCCGACGTTGGTGATCAGGCGAACATTCGGGCGTCCGATCCCGGCCAGGAGCTGGATCTCGCCGGGGTGGTTCATTCCCAGCTCCAGTACCACCGCGTCGGCGTCCAGGGGGCAGCCCACCAGCGTCAGCGGCAGACCGATGTGGTTGTTCAGGTTTCCCTGGGTATGATGTACCATTCCTAAGGGCCGAAGCACCTCTACAACCAGCACCCGGGTAGAGGTCTTTCCGGCAGATCCGGTAATCCCTACTACAGGAACGGTCAGAAGGTTGCGGGCCTCCGCTCCCAAATCCTGCAGCGCCTTCAGGCAGTCTTCGACGATGACCAGACCTTTGGTCCAGCCCTCGACCGGACGGCTGACGATGGCCCCATTGCAGCCTGAGGCCGCCACCAGGGGTAGGAATGTATGGCCATCAAAGCGATCTCCCGCCAGGGCCACATACCAACCGCCGGGAATCCCCCGTCGGGAGTCGATGTAGATGGGGCCGGCCGCGGCCTCCTGCAACAAACGTCCCCCGCAGGCCGCCGCAATTTGGCTGCCATTAAAAATCATTGGAGCGCCTCCCGCGCAATGAGGCGGTCGTCAAAAGGGTGGATCTCATTGCCGATCTGCTGTCCGGTCTCGTGGCCTTTGCCTGCGATCAGCACCAGGTCTCCGGGCTCGGCCTCGGCAATGGCAAGACGGATGGCGGTCGCCCGATCCAGCTCGATACTCCAGGATGTTCCCTGGAGACCCGGCAGGATGTCGGCGACGATGGCGGCGGGGTCTTCTGACCGGGGATTGTCAGAAGTGACAAAAACACGGTCGCTGCCCAAGGTGGCGGCGCTACCCATCAGCGGGCGCTTGCCTCGGTCCCGATCTCCGCCACAGCCAAACACCGTCAGAATACGACGGGGACGCAGGCGGCGCAGCTCGGCGAGCACCCGCTGCAGGGCATCATCGGAGTGGGCGTAGTCCACCAGCACATGGAAGCCCCGCCCGTTGGGAATGGCTTCCAGGCGGCCTGGAACTGCAGGAAGAGAGGCCAGACCTTCGGCGGCGGCCGAGAGGGGAATGCCGACGGTCAGTGCGGCGCCCAGTGCGCCCAGGGCATTCTCTACATTGTGATGACCGATGAGTTGTAGAGATCCATCGAAATTTCCGATGGGTGTACAGAAGTGTCCGCGGCTGCCCAGGGGGCCAGCTTCCAGGCCTTCTACGCGCAGATCGGAGTTGTTGGTGCCAAAGGTCCAGTGGGGTTGGCGGGTGCTGCCCATCTGGGTCCACGCCGGATCCCGCTGGTTCAGGATGGCGCGCCCGGCCAACAGCTCGGTGAAGAGCCGGGCTTTGGCGGCGGCGTAGGTCTCCATACTTCCGTGATAGTCCAGGTGGTCGCGGCTTAAATTGGTGAAGATGGCGGCAGCAAAGGGGATCCCGTCGGCGCGAAAAGCGTGCAGGCCAATCGAGGAGACTTCCATGGCGACCAGCCGTACCCCCGCGTCGCGCATCTGGGCGAGCAGGGCCTGGAGCGTGGGGGCACCCGGTGTGGTATGGGTGGAGGGGAGGGCTTTTCCGTCGATAAAGTGCCCGGTGGTGCCGATGATACCCACCTTCCATCCGGCGGCCTTTCCGATGGCCTCCATCATAAAGGATGTGGTGGTCTTTCCGTTGGTACCGGTAATGCCCACCACCGCCATGGCCGCACCGGGGTAGGCATGCCGACGTGCGCAGAGCTCCGCGAGGGCTTTGCGGCTGTTTTCGACGCGGATCACCAGGGGGCCAGGCGGGGTGGGAACGTCCCGTTCAACCACCAACGCGGCCGCATGGCCCAGCGTTGCCAGGCGGTCGTGCCCGTCCACGTGGGCACCACGGATCGCCACGAACACATCTCCCGGCAATACTTCACTGTCCCGGTCGGTCACCTTTCCGGCAGGTAGATCGCCCCTTCCTTGGAGGGGAGACAGCGGGGAGATCAGTTCGGAGAGGCGCATCCTGATGGGGGGCGCCCCCCCAGGCGGCAGGTCCGTTCAGCGGGGAGAGCTACGGAGGAGCTGGAGGTCGTGGCGGGGATTAAGGGTGGGGAACCCTTGAAAACCCCGTGGGAGTGCCACGGCTTCGGGGCTCGGAGAGCGGCTGGGGATTCCGCTCTGGCTCCGTGTTCGGACCTACCGCCCGGAAGGGCGGGCAGAGTTGAAAAAGAGTTAGTTCAAGCTAAGGTAGACGGCATCGCCGGGAGCGATCCGGGTACCCGGGGAGGGGGATTGACCGATGACTTTGCCCTGGCCGGACAGCGTCAGGGCGACGCCGGTGGGCTGCAGGGCGGTGAGGGCATTGCGGAGGCTACGACCGGTGAGATCCGGTAGGATCCATGCGCCATCTCCCGAAGGAGCCACCTCGACCGGCGCGGGCGCGGTCCAGGCCACCTCTTTGCGGGGGGGGGTACCTTCGGCGGGAGGATCGGGCGGAACCCCCAGGTAATTCATGGTGAACGAGCCGATCTCCGAGAAGACCGGCGCGGCCACGAGGCCACCGTATTTGGAGCCGACGGTGGGAGAGTCCACCAGCACCGCGATGGCAACTTTGGGACGATCAGCAGGAAGATAGCCGATAAACGAAGAGACGCGCTTGGTTTCGGAGTAGACGCCGTTCTCCACCTTCTGGGCGGTGCCGGTTTTTCCAGCTACGCGGTAGCCGGGGACCTTGGCGCGAGTGCCCGTGCCGCCCTCCTCGGTCACCGTCTCCATCATGCTTGAGGTAATTCGCGCGATCTCCTCGGAGACGATGCGCCGATCGACCCGGGGCTCGTTCCAGTTCTCCACCTCGCCGTGGCGATCCAGAACCGCCTGCACCAGCATGGGCATCATGCGGATGCCGCCGTTGGCCAGCGCAGAAATCCCCGCGATCAGCTGCACCGGAGAGGCAGTCACTCCCTGGCCAAAGGAGGTGGTGGCCAGCTCCAGGGGTTTGATGGTGGCGGGAGAGCGCATCAACCCCATGACCTCGCCCGGCAGGCCGAGACCGGTGCTACGGGCAAAGCCGAAGTTTTTGAGGTAGGTGAGGGTGCGCTCGGCGCCCAGCATGCCGGCCACTTTGGCGGTACCGATGTTGCTGGAGAATTTGATGATCTCGGTGACAGAGATCACTCCTTTCGGATGGTCATCTTTGATAGTACGGCCGCCGATAAACCAGCGGCCCAGCTCGCAGTCGATCAGGGTCTCCGGCTTGACCAGGCCTTCTTCCAGGGCGGCGGCAACCACGAAGGGTTTGAAGACAGATCCAGGTTCCACCTGATCCATCGCCGCATGGTTCTTGAAGAGCACCTGCTGCTCGCGCGCGTGGCCGTCGTTGGGGTTGGCGGTGGGCACCGAGGCCATGGACAGGATGGCGCCGGTCTCAATATCCATCACCACGGCCATCGCCGCCTCGGGTGCCGAGGAAACCATCACCTTCCACAAGGCTTCTTCGGTGGCGTGTTGAATTGACGCGTCAAGAGTCAGCTGCACCGAGTGCCCCTGACGTGCGAGGCGCTGTTCGTCGCGGCCGGGCTGTACGGCACGGCCCTTGCGGTCGTGTTGCAACATCACCCGGTAGGTGTCGCCCGCCAGCTCCTTCTCCAGCACCCGCTCCAGACCCGCCGCACCCATGCCAGAGGCATCGGTGTAGCCGATCAATGCTGCAGCAAGCTCCTTTCCAGGGTACAGCCGCACCGGCTCTTCCTTCAGCCACATCACTTCGCGGGAGAGGCCGGAGACCAGCGCGCGGGCGGTCACCGGCTCCAGCGAATCGCCCAGACGTACTTCCTGCAGCTTGCGACCATCAGGAGTCTGGCGTTTAAACTGGGTAAGTACCCATTCTTCGGAGTGGCCCACCACCTTGGCGATGTCGGCGACCCGCTTCTGCAGCTCGGCGTCGGGCATCCGCGCCGGGTTGCCGTACAGGGTGGGCAGGTAGACCGTTGCCGCCAGCTCCCGACGATTGCGGTCGTAGATCGAGCCGCGTTCGCCCTTCATTTCGATGGCCGTCTGGTACTGACCGCGGCCGCGGGCCTCCAGATCACTGTCGGGCACCGCCATCAGCCAGGTGGCGCGCAGCATCAACATGGCCAGGAAGAGGCCCAGGCCACCTGCCAAAAAACCTGCGCGCGCCCGCGACTCTTCCTGCAGGGTGGCTTCCGAAGGAGGGGGCACAGGCCCCATCCATCCGGCAACCACATGGTGCCAGGAGGCGGTACGTACCTTCCGCTTACCCTTTTTACGGGAAGCGGTTTTGGCGGGGCGGGAGGTCATGGCTTAGCGGGTGGCCTCCGAAAGGTTGACCACAGCAACGGGCGCTACGAGGCCGCGGATCCGCGCTTCTTCTGCCAGTTTTCCGGGCTGACGCAGCAGAGCGCGCTCCAGCTCCAGTCGCTCCTGCACCACCTGCCCCCGCGCCAGCGCCGAACGCGACTCATCCAGGGCCACTGACAGCCGGGTCACCTCCATACGGGACCAAAGATAGGCCGAGAGGCTGCCGGTAAGTACAGCCAGGACGCCCAGAAAACGGATAACCACCAGCAAGTCGGGGAGGCTGACCACCTCGGAGGACTGCTGGACGATGCTGCGGCGAACCGTATCAAGTGTGGGTGGCATGGAAGGACTCATTCAAGGCGTTGGAGAACACGAAGGCGGGCAGAGCGGGCGCGAGGGTGCGGGTCCCCTTCCTCTCCCTTGACCGCCTTCCGCACCGGCAGGCGGAAGCGGGGTGTGGAGAGGGGCTGGCCGCGGTAGTCCACGGGGGCACCCTCTCCAGAGAGTTCGCGAAAGCGCTCTTTGACCTTTCGATCTTCGAGGGAGTGAAAGGAGATAATGGCGAGGCGGCCGCCGGGGGCGAGCAATTCGGGGAATTGGGCAAGCGCACGGTCCAGCTCCTCCAGCTCCCGGTTGACAGCGATGCGCAAGGCCTGGAAGGAGCGGGTGGCTGGGTGTTGGCCACGCTCGTAGGGAAGCTGGCGGGCGATAAGGTCAGCCAGAGCAGCCGTACCGGTGAAGGGAAGGCCCGCCTTGATGGCACGTGCGATACGACGCGACTGCCGTTCTTCGCCGTAGTGAAAGAGGATGTCCGCAAGCTCGGTCTCATCCAGCCGGACAAGCAGCTCGGCGGCTGTTTCGCCGCGGGTGGGGTCCATCCGCATGTCGAGAGGACCGTTGTTCCGAAAGGAAAATCCGCGTTCGGGGCGATCCAGCTGGGGAGAGGAAACGCCGAGATCGAGCAGGATCCCGTCCGGACGACGGCCATCCAGCAGCTCGGGGAGCTGGGAGAAGGTGGCGTGGTGGAGGAGGACACCTTCACCCAGGCGCTTTCGGGACCAGTCCAGGGCGCTGGGATCACGGTCCACACCCCATAGCTCCACACCGCGCTCCAACAGTGCGCTGGAGTGGCCGCCCCAGCCGACGGTACCGTCGACAAAGAAGGCGCCCGGTTGTGGATCCAGCAGCTCCAACGTGGCTTCGCGCAGGACGGGATGGTGCGGATCATGCACTCTCCCCTCCGCTGAGCACCGCACGCTGGTGACGGGCGGCATACCACTCGGACAAGCGCTGAGGATCCCAGATCTCCAGGCGTTCCAAGAGCGAGATCACCACGATCTCTCGGTCCAGACCCGCCATGGCGCGCAGGTTGCTGGGGATCAGAAGGCGACCCTGCTTGTCCACATCCAGCTCGGTGGCAAAGCCGAGTCGGAGGCGCTGTTTTTCCTCTGCGGCGGGGTCGAAGGAATCAAGCTCCAGAAGGGGTTTTTCTACCCGTTCGGTGAAATCTGCGGGGGTGTAGGCACGTAAATGGCCTTCATGCACGATAAAAACGAGGCTGTTGACGCGATGAACGTCCAGCGCGCTCTTCAGGCGCACCGGTAGCGTGATCCGTCCTTTCGGATCCAGCGTCATGGGCTGGTTTAGCCTCAACTCGAGCATCGCCCCTGCCCTACCCCTGTGGAGTACACCATGCCTCCACTTTTCCACTCATATCATCCCCATGGCTCCACTGTCCTCCACCGAGATGGGGCTTCCAGGGCTAAGTCATTGAAACTGCTGTGGAAAAAATTGGATGAAAAAGAGGTCAAGATTCGGATTCTTGAGGCGGCCCCCGCGCTCTTGACGCGCATAGAGATAGCTTGAGATTCGGGAAGAGTAATTATCATTTTTTTGATTTTTTGCACCCGGGGGGCTCGGTCCCAAATCGTCGCGGAGGAGGCGGAAAGCAACTGCACGGGATAGACGCCTGCGCGATGAAGAAGGACAACGATCGCAGGGTGATCAGCACCAACCGCCGGGCGCGGTATGAGTATGAGCTGAGCGATACCTGGGAAGCCGGCTTGATCCTGCTGGGTTCAGAGGTCAAGAGCCTGCGTCGGGCGGGGGCCAACCTGGATGATGCCTGGGTGGGGTTGGACAGCCGGGGGCGTCTGGAGCTTCTGGGGGCACATATCGCGCCCTACCTGGAGGCCAACCGCTACAACCACGAGCCGACGCGGACACGCCCTCTCCTTCTCAACAAATTGGAGATCCTGCGGCTGCGCCAGAAGGTGCGGGAGCGGGGCTTTACGCTGGTGCCACTCCAGCTTTATTTTGAAGGCCGCTGGTGTAAGCTGGAGTTTGCGTTGGGACGCGGAAAGCGCCTCCACGACAAGCGCCAGTCCACACGGGAGGCGGAGGACCGCCGCGAGATCCAGCGGGCGCTCCGAGATCGCGGATAACAGTTTTTTCTACGGGTGAAGCCTATGAAGTACAGTCCTTTACTGCGGCTTTCGGGGGGCCTGATGTTGTGGGCACTGCCGACGATGGCTTGGGCGGCCGATGCGGGCGGTACCGGGGTGCTGGCCGGGATCGGGGTGGGCCTGTTGGTGGTGGTGGCGGCCGTGATTGCGGCCCGTCCCTACGGCCTTTTCCTGGCCGCTTTCGCTGGGGTCGGCGTGAGTGCCTATTTGACCTACGAGCACCACCAGGTGGGCTCCACCGTCTGTGACATCAGCTCGGCGGTGAGCTGTAGCAATGTGATCAAGAGCGAATACGGTGAGATTGCTGGCGTACCCGTTGCTCTTTTTGGGGTGGGCTACTTCCTGGCCATGTCCTGGCTGGCCAGCCGCTATGCGCTGCAGCAGAAGGCAGGAGCCCTGGCGCTGCTTCAGGTAGGGGCGGTACTGGGCGTCGCAGCCGATGTCTACTTCGGCTGGGCGATGACCCAGGTGGGAAGTCTCTGTCCCTTCTGCGCATCCACCTATGTGCTCAACCTGCTGCTGCTGGTGGGCAGCAGCCTGGAGCGGCGTGGGAAAGAGGAGGGTTTCTTCCAGGCCCTGCCATCGGAAGGGGGGCCTGCGGTGGTAATTGGCCTTGCAGGCCTGATCTTCGGCCTGATGGCAACCGGGGGAACGGGGAAGGCCACGGCCGCGGGCGGTACGGTCAAAGCCGGTGGAAATTCGCTGGTGGGCATGTACGAGCAGCCGGCGGGCAGCATCCGCTTTGAGCCCAATGATCCGGTCAAAGGTAACCCGGAGGCCAAGTATATCCTGGTGGAATGGGCCGACTTTCAATGTCCTCACTGTGCATTGATGTTTCCCGAGCTGAAGAAGGTGATCGAGGAAAACCCGGATGTGAAGCTGTACTACAAGCACTATCCGATCTCTCAGACCTGCAACCACTTCGTGGAGTGGGAAGGCCACAAGGACTCCTGCCGGGCAGCGGCGGCTTCGGTCTGCGCCAATGCTCAGAACGCCTTCTGGCCCTTGGCCGAAAAAATGTTCAAGAACCAGGAATATCTCGGCAAGGATGACCTGCGCTTTATGATCCAGCAGTCCGGCTTGGACACAGTGGCCTTTGAAGCCTGTATGGCGGATCCGGCCACCGAGGCTGCGGTTCGCGAGGATGTGGAAGCCGGTGGTCTGGCCCAGATCAATGGAACTCCCTCGATCTTCCTGAAGGGGCCCTTTGGCGACCAGTGGGTGAAGATCAACGGTGGACGGGAGGAGATCGAAGCCATCCTCGTCGCTGCTCGCAGCGGCCAGACGCTGCCCACACCTCCTCCGCCTTCCGCGCGCTGATGTCCGAGCGCTGGTTTGCCCTCGCGCTGCTGCTTCCCCGCAAGGAAGCCGTGGCTGCCAGCTTGGAGCTTGTTCGCCTCGGCGCGACCGGTGTGCAGGAGGACTATCCCCCCGGCCACACCCCGCGCTTCCGTCAGCCCTGGGACAAGGGTCCACCTCCCAAAAAGCCCCGGAATGTGCTACTGCGCGCATGGTTTTCCGAAAAACCTGCGACGCTGGGCGTCCTGGAGGGGATGGCGCTACAGGCGCCCACATGGGAGATTCAGGACGCTCAGGACTGGGAGGAGGGCTGGAAAAAGAACTTTGATACCTTGGTTATCTCCGAGCGCCTGACCATTACCCCGCCCTGGAAACCCGTTCCCGGCGCGGTGGTGATCGAGCCGGGCAATGCCTTCGGCACGGGCGACCACCCCACGACGCGTGCATGCCTGCGTGCGATTGACCGCTACGCAACGCCCGGGGCAACGCTCCTGGATGTAGGCTGCGGATCGGGTATTCTCGCTCTTGCCGCAGCGCGCCTGGGCATGGTAGCCGAAGGGGTGGACATCGACCCGGATGCGGTGCGTGCCGCTCAGGGCGCGGCGCTTGAAAATGGCTTGGATGTTGCCTTTTCCACCACCGATGTGGCTGATATTGCCGGTCCCTACGACATGGTGGTGGCCAACCTCTATGCGGAGGTTTTGGCGGAGCTGGCACCACAGCTTCTTCGCCTCTCCCGCCGCTTTTCCTTCGCCGGCATCCTCGCCGATCGGGCGCAGCTGGTTCGCGACGCCTTTGCCAGCCTGGGCAACCCCGAAGAAGAGCTGGAGACCGACTGGGTCTCCATGGTCTTTGTCTGATATGCCGATTCGAACTATATCAGATCGATAGATGCGGCAGCTTCTCCTCCCTAACCTGCCGCAGGAAGGCAGCTTTCTGGCCGATCCTGAGGGTAGCCACCACCTGTTGAACGTACTCCGCCTGGAGCGTGGGGCGCAGCTGGGGGTCAGCGATGGTCGGGGGTCGGAAGGGGAGGTGCGTCTGGTGGCCGTGGAGCGCGGTCTTGCGCGCCTGGAGCTGCTGAGTCGTCACCAGCTTCCTCCGCCTTTGCCCAGAATTATCCTGCTGGGAATGCCCAAGCCGGCGCTCTTAGAGGAGGCGCTGACCCTGGGCACCGAGGCAGGGGCCACCTGCTTCCGTCTCCTCCGTTGTCGCTATAGCCAGGGCATTGTTCTTCGTCAGGATCGTCTTGAGAAAATCCTCCGTACAGCGGCTACGCAGTGCCGACGGAGTTGGTTGCCCACGATAGAGGGTCCGCTGGAAATTGCCGCTGCCCTGGCGGATCTTCCCGCCCATCGTTTTCTTGCCGAGGCGGGCGCGGATCCTCTACCGGGCTGTGCTGAGGCCGCCGCTCTGGCAATCGGGCCGGAAGGGGGCTTTCATCCTGATGAAATCTCTCTGCTGGTGGAGAGCGGTTTTGTGCCGGTGGGCCTTGGACCGTACATCCTCCGCAACCCGACGGCGGTGGCAGTGGCCCTCGGCAGGCTTTTTACCAGCGCCGGGTGACGGGGCCGGGGGCCTGCGCTACCATAGCTGGCGATGCTTCTCCTCCTCCTCGCCTGTAAAACTTCCGAAAGTGTGCCTCCTCCTGACTTTTTGATTGCGCCGGTGGAGTTGGGGGCTCCGCGCACCTCGGGGACCGGCTTGGATCCTGCCCGCACCGAGGACCTGGGCTTGGCTCTCTGGGCCGCATTGCCGATTTTCGGGGAAAATCCTGCTTTTGACATGCCGATGGATGTGGAGGCGCTCTGGCATCCCGAGGTGGTGCAGGACGAGGGGAGCTGCCCCTACTCCGAGGTGTTGCCGGATGGCACCCTCTACCAGTCGGACTGTCGCTCGACCGATGGCTACGATTTTTCTGGTAGCCTGGAGCGTCGGGTGTGGTCGGCCTCGGACGGCGACTACCAGAGCTTGGATGCAGATTTTGAAGTCGTTGGCGACGTAGAGAATGCGGACTTCGGGCGCATACTCTTGCGCGGGATGCTGGCGGAGGTGCAGCCGGACCAGGGCGACGTGGTTCAGCACCTGGACCTGAACCTGCACATGGAGGTGGAGGGCTACTGGGAGCTGCAAAAACCCACCGATCCCCGCCTGGAAGCCTGGAAAAATTGGACACTCACCGGGAGCCTGGAGCGGCACCGCGACGGGGGCTGGCTGGTGGACCTTGCGGTGGAGATCGGGGGGGCGGGTGGCTTTATTGCCCGCTCGTCGAATCTGAAAAAAGCGGAAGGATGCCCTGTGGAAATGGCGGGGGAGATTTTGTTGAGCCCCGAGCTTCGCCTGGGGCTGGGTGGCCTTTCCTCCTGCGACCGCTGCGTCGACGTAGTCCAGTCCGACGAGGTCACCGGCACGGCCTGTGCGCCGTGAACCCGGGTTCACTCAGCGGGGGTTGGGCGGCAGGCGATCCATAAAATTCTCGACACAACGCCGGATTTCGTCGCGACTGCGCCGGAAGGCAAAGATCCAGCGGCCGTAGGGATCGTCGATCTCCATCAGCCCCCCAAAGGTGCCCAACAGCTGCACCTTTTCATCCGAAGCGGGCAGGTTTTCACGTAGCCACGCCGCGTGACGCATCTCCATCACCAGAATTCGATCCGCCCAGGTCACCAGCTCGGCGGTGGCGGGCTGGCTGCGATGGTCGGCCAACTCCCCCCCGAGGTCGCGCAGAGCTTTGACGGCGTTGGCTGCAGCTTGTTGGCCCTCCATCGCGTGCGTACCGGCGGAGGCCACCTCCACATTCCAACCCCGCTCATTGATGTAGAGACGCGCCAATTCTTCCGCCATCGGAGAGCGGCAGATGTTGGCGGTACAGACAAAGAGGAGGCGGGTGGGAGGACGTGGCATTGTCGACCCTTCTATAACCTACCCGACCACCACCAGACGGATTTCCGCCGGCAGCTGGCGCAGGGCTTCCTGGATGAAGCGGCCGCGCAGCGCCTGCCACAGGAAGGTGCGCTGGGTGGCACCGATCACCACGGTGTCGCAACCCGATGCCTCAGCGGCTTCGGCAACGGCGGTGGCGGCAGAGTGGGAGAGTACCCACACCGGACGGGGCTCGGTACCCAGATCCCGGAGGATCTGACAGCCCGTCTCTAAGACGGTGATGCCCTCCGGGGTGGGCTGGGGGAGCTGGGGGTAGAAAAGGCCCGGTACTTCGTCCACATAGACAATGAATACATGCCCCAGGCCACGCCCCTTGGCCCGATCCACCGCCTCCTGAAAGATCTTGCGGGTTGCACCACGGCTTGCCACCAGGACGCCGGGAACGGCACTACGGGGCATGGCCCGGAGCTGCTCCAGGCCAAGGAAGTTGCCTTCGGTACTCTCCACCCGTTCTGGCGCCTTCATTCCCGGAATTTTTTCCACCAGACCGGCCAGCCAGCCATGGTAGCTGCCATGGGCGATCACCAGGCCGATCACGGTGATCCCACCGCCAAAGGCGGTGGCCAGGGGCTTGGCGTACAGGTTGACTCCCCAGGCCAGAACCACCGCGACCGAGGTCAGCACGCCCAGCCAGAAGGCCGCGCCGCGTTGCCCGTCCCGCCAGCGTAGAACATCCATCCCTACCGACGTCAATACAAAAGCACCTAACAACCCAAAGGCATAGAGATCGCCCAGTACGGTCATGTTTCCATTTGCAACAATTACAATTGCTGCAGGCACCAGGGTGCAGAGCACAATGGCCCGATAGGGAGTCTGAAAGCGATGGGAGAGAACGCTCAAGGACTCGGGGAGAAAGTTACGTTTTTGCAACGCAAGCTGGACATGGTAGGCGCCGATGATGGCGGTATTGGCGGCAAAGAGGAGGAGAGCGGAGGCGGTGACCACCACGGCCACCTCGAGTCCGTGTCCACCCCAGACCCCAGCCAGCGCCGAGATAAATCGCTCGGACTCCGCCGCTTTTACCGAGTCCGAAAGTGAGGCAGTAGACAGAAAGGTCAGGAGGGGGGCGGTCAGAACCACCGAGAGGATCACCGCGATCATACCGCGGCGAGGGGTCTCGTTGACATCCTTCATGGCAGGAGCCAGCTGAGACATAGATTCAAGGCCGGAAAAAGCCAACCATGCCCCGGCATAGCCGCTCAACGCCGCGTAGGGGCTCAGATCCAACAGGTGTCCAAAACTCGCGGGGATAGTCGCCAGGACTTCGACGGGCGCAGCAAAAAGGGCGGTCCCGATCACCAGGAGGTCTACCGTCAGGGCGGCCAGGGCCAGCCCCAAACTCACCATCGCACTTTCTTTGATGCCGACAATGTTGAGCAGGCACAGGAGCGCCAGGCACATCAGCACGGCAGGCACAATCATCGGACCCATGGGCAGGATGGAGTCCAGATAGTACACGCCAGATGTTGCCGAAATTGCCACCGTCAAAAAATAATCAACAATAATCAGCTGCCCGCCCAGGGCTCCCCACCATGGACCGAAGGCTTCGTGGGCCAGACTGACCACTCCGCCACCGCCGGTGAAGCGCCGGGTCACTTCGATCACCTTCAGGCACAAGAGTACGAAGGCGATCATGGTGGCCGCTACGAAAAACCCTGCCAAATCCCCGGTATTCTGCCAAAGCAGACCGGGAACATAGTAGACCGAGGTGCCGATGTCGCAGAACACCACCGCCCAAACCAGGAACCATCCGATTCGACCCGCGCTGCGGGACATGCTATCTCCTACGACCGGCAACACCGGCCCGCCGTCATAGCTCTCTCTGGCTGCGGGATCAAACCTTCTCCCTGGTCCCCCTTGTACTCTGATAGAACTGACCTTCTGGCTGCTGTCGATCGTCGCCTCTGGAGAGATCTGGGTTTTACGGATCCAGAGCCAGATATCATTCCTTTTCTGCCCTCGTTGGTGGTGGCATGGTCGGATGGAAAGCTGGGTGCTGCGGAGGGGGAGGCGCTGCGGGAGCGGGCGGCCGACCTCTCTGACCACCTGAAAGCCTGGCTGGAAGAGCGTCTTCGCCATCCACCCGGTCCCTACTTTCGCTGTCAGGTCTCCCATCTGCTGGCTTTTCTTGCCACGGTGTGGCCTCCAGGGGAGGGGGAAGAGGAAGATTGGAAGAAGGAGGCGGAAGAGTGGGCGGCCGAGCTGATCCAGGAGGCCGGCTGGTTGCGGCGTATCTTCGGGGGGGTGACGGTCGAACGCAAGAATCTTCAGGATCTCCAAAAAGTGATGGAAGATGGTGGGATTCTTGCCTCTGATCGGATTTGGGCCTTGGCAAGGGGAAGCCATGCGCAGGCCGAACCCCAGCGGGTCAGTGCGCTGGTCGAAGATCACGATCAGGCCTACCAGATCACCGGGATCCTCTTGGAGGGAGAAGAGGAGCGTATCGCGGTGGGCTGCTACACTTCGGTCGTGCGTGACGACGATCTACCCGAAGCGAAGGTGGCAGAAAAGCTTCGACAAAGTGGACATCTCCACGAACCTGAGCGTTGGGTGCTCCTGAAGGAGCTGGTGAATGGTCGTGGCCGGCCGATCTCCGATCGTCTGCGGGCCGAGCTGAAGGCGAAGCTGGAGACGGTAGCGCGTGGCACCTTTGAGGAGTGTACACTTCCAGAGATGTACTACCTGGAGGATGCCCTGGCGGCCGATGCCCGTTGGATGAGCTGGATCCCCGGGAATATTGAGGAGCTCCACATCGATCGTGGTGAGGTTCGACGCCAGCAGGCCCCAGGGACTTTTTGTGGGGTGCGCTCGAAAGTCCAGACCAGCGTGGAGCAGCAGCTGGTGCCCGGTCCCGAAGGTCTGGGCTTCCGCGTCCTCTCCATCCGCACCGAAGGCCGGGAATTGCGACTTGCTGCGCCGGCGCTGTTGCGGGAGCCCGCCACACCCGAGGCTGTCGCGTGGATTGCCCGCTTTCTCCCTGAAATGTGCGACCCTCACACCCAGCTGGTGTTGGACGAACAGAGCCGTCGCTGGGTGGCCGAGGTGCATTCTCACATTCCGACCCGCTGCGCGGCGCCGGAGCCTCTGCCTCCGGGGCGCGCCCTTCTGGTGCCGCCGTGGATCTGGTTTCGCGCCGCAAATGCGCTTGGACAGCGCTTTTTTGCTGGCAGGCGTAAGGTTGCTAAGTAAGGGTGACAGACGACGATCTTCTGGAAGCCCTTCGGCCCCGTGGCCTTCGGGAGCGTCTGCTTCCAGGGCTCTCCGCCGGGCAGGTGTATGAGCGTCTCCCCGCCGAGATCCAGGAAAAAATCGGCGGCGAAGGGCCCTCTGTGGTGCGACAACGGCGGGGCATCGATCAGGTGTACCGCCGCCTGAAGGAGCTGGTGCGACTCGGTCGTTTGCGCTGTCGCACCGCGTCGCTGTGGATGAATCTGCGCAGCAAGGGCCACCGCAGCGCCGTGGTGGACCTCTACTCCCTCCGCTGATCCGGTAAGCTGTACTACAGAGTAGACCGGATTCGCTCCAGGGCAGTCCATACACGGTCCATGGCCAGCTCTTTCATACAGCGAAAGTGCTTTTCCGGGCAGGAGCGCCTCCCATAGACCGAGCAGGGAGAGCAGGGCAGCTCCTCGCGCAGCACCTCCACCTTGCCCAGCGAAAAAAGCCCAGGGTCGGTGGAGCCGAAGAGCCCGATGGTGGGGACCCCCAGCCCGCGGGCAATATGCAGCGGAGCCGAGTCGTTGCTGACCACGGCGGCGCAGCGTTCCAAGAGTGCCGGTAGCTCGCGCAGGGAGATCCCCGCGAGGGACCTTGCCCCCGTCACCGTGCCTGCAATACGCGCGCACAGGCGCTCTTCCGAAGCACTTCCCTGAAGCAGCACCTGCCAACCCGCAGCCTGCGCGCGGCCAGCCAGAGCCACCCAGTGCTCCTCTGGCCACCGTTTGGTTTCCCAGGCCGCACCGGGGCTGAGGGCCAGAAGTGGTCTGTCCCCCAGCTCTCCCAGCTTCTCCGCCACCGGGGCCCGGCCAGCGGGGTCCACCCAGACTCGAAGAGGAGGAGGAGGAAGCGTGCGTCCCACCAGCTTTTCAACGGCGGCGTGTTGGCGCTGCTCCCGACTATCCCGGTGCGAGGCACGCTGCCATCGTAAGCCTACGGCTGCACGGTAGAGCATTCCTGGACGTCGGATATGGACAAAGGGAACTTCAGGGAGGAGCAGGCGGAGGCTGTGGCTGCGGAGGCTACCGTGCAGGTCCAGCACCACGTCGGGTGCCCGGGCGCGGATGCGCGCCAGGTAGCTCAGCAGCAGCTCGTCCTCCTCCAGCTCCAGGATGCCATCCAGGGCCGGATGGGCGCTCAACAGCGGCACCAGGGCACTGCGGGTGCCCAAGAGCAGCTCGGCATCGGGCAGGGCATCCCGCAGGGCCTGAATGGCAGATCCGGTCACTACCAGATCGCCCACCGCCGAGAAGCGCAGCACCAGAATACGAGGCATCCGCTCCTATAATCCCAACCGCGCCTGAGGGTAAGCTCAGCCGCCGATCATCCGCCCGGCCAATGGGCTTCCCTGAGGAACCCAGCGGCGAAGCCGGTTTTCCAGCAGCACCGGCTTTTCGCGCAGCTCAGCGGGGTTTCTGGCGCCAGCCAAGAGGTGGGCCACCCTCAGTTCTGCCAGGATCTCCGTCAATTTCTCCTCCAGCCTACCGGCGGCGTGCGCCTGCAGCAGCGGCCGCGCAATCCCGCCAATGGTGGCACCCAGGGCCAGCGCCCGGGCGACATCCAGCCCACTTTGAAGTCCGCCCGTCGCACAGATCTCCAGTCCCAGGCCGGATAGTTGGGCCACCGATGCCGCGGTTGGAATTCCCCAATCCCAAAAACGTTCGCCGAGGGCCTTCTGCCCGGCCTCCGCCCGCCCCGTCTCCACCGCCACCCACGAGGTCCCGCCGGCGCCGCTCACATCCACGGCCCGCACACCCAGCGCCGCCACCCGCTGACCCACAGATCGGGAGAGCCCACAGCCGGTTTCTTTGACGATGATCGGCCGATCCAACTCCTCCACCAGACGACGAATGGTCGGCAGTCCATTGCGGAAGTCGCTGTCGCCCTCGGGCTGCACCACCTCCATCGCCGGGTTCAGGTGTACGCAGAGTGCGTCCGCCCCCGAAAAATCGAGCAGTTCCCGCAGTTTATGCGTGGGCGTCTCGCGCGCCTGCACCAGCCCGATATTCCCGAGGATCAGGATGTCTGGCGCGACATCCCGTACCTTGTACCCGGCAGAAATGCCCTTGACGAGGTAGGGACGCTGCGAGCCGAAGGCGAAGCCCAGACCCAGACGCTGCGCGGTGGCCGCCAGCGCCCGATTGATGGCCTCGGCCTGGTCAGTGCCTCCGGTCATCGCGGCGATGATCAGCGGAGCAGCGAGTGCTTTCCCCACAAAGAAAGTACGGAGATCGATGTCCTCCATCGCAAGCTCGGGCAGCGCATCGTGCAGCAGCTCCACCTCTTCCAACAGGGTGGTTTTCTGGCGGAAGCCGACATCTCCGTCTACGCAGAGCCGGATGTGATCGTCCTTCCGGGAGGAGATGTGGGCCATGGCTACCCTCGGGTTTTCGAAGATAAGCGCCCCCTGCCGGTGGGCAACGGGCTAAAATGATTGGATGTGGCGTCGCCGGCTTTTCAGTATTCCCCTGCTGATCCTCCTCTGCAACCTGTGGACCGGCCTGCTGCCGCTGCTTTTGCTCTTGGCGTTGGGGGTGGACCTGCTGCGGTGGCGTCGTTTTGCCGCCACACGCACGCTCTTCTTTTTTGGAGCCTATCTGTGGGCGGAAAACCTTGGGATTTTAGCCTGCGGGCTGATCTGGCTGTTGCCTGCGACTTCCCAGGGCTATCTGGAGCGAAACTATGCGCTGCAACGTGCATGGAACCAGGCTCTTTTTGAGGCAGGGCGTCGTCTGTACGGGATGAAGGTGGAGATGAGCTGGGAGGATCCGGCGGAAGAGGTGGGACAGCGGCCCCTGCTCCTCTTGCCGCGCCACGTTTCCACGGCAGATACAGTCCTTCCTGTGGGGATTTTTTCGGTGGACCACGGCATCCGCCTGCGTTTTGTGCTGAAGGAGGAGCTGCTCTGGGATCCCTGCCTGGATATCGTGGGGAACCGGGTTCCCAACTGCTTTGTACGGCGTTCTCGGTCGATCAAAGCCGCGGCGGGTCCGGCGCTGCTGGAGGCAGCCCAGAAATTGAAGGCACAAAGTGCGACCGAGCTGGATCGTGTGGCGATGTTGGCGCGGGACATGAAGCCCGGTGATGGGGTGCTGATTTACCCGGAGGGAACCCGTTTTACAAAAGGGAAGCGACGCTCTTTGTTGGAGAAGGCCTCTCCTGAGCTTCGCAGCCGGGTAGAGCGTTTTCAGCGGGTGCTACCCCCGGTTCCGGGGGGGACCCTGGCCTTGTTGGACAGCAGCCTTCCCGGCGTGGATGTCTGGTTCTGCGGCCATGTGGGCTACGAAGCTGCGGGCAGCTTTAAAGAGCTGATCAACGGGGGCTTGATCGGGAAAGTGGTGAAGATTCACCTGTGGAAGCGGCGAGGGGAAGACGTCCCAGCCGAACCGGCGGGGCGTCTGGCTTGGCTGGACGCGGAGTGGGAGAAGATGGACCGCTGGGTGCAGTCGGTTTCCGGTACCGCAGAATCAGGTTAGCTGCTTGGAAACCTTGGAGCCATCATGCTGCTTCCTCTGCTTCTTTCCTGCGCCAGCACCTCAGAGGGATTTTGGGCCCAGGCCGGGAGCCTCAGCTGTTCCCGCTATGAAGAGTGCGAAAAGTCCGGTTTTGAAGATCAATACGACGATCAGGCCGAATGCCGCGAGGAATATGCGGACTACGCCGCCGACGTGATGGACTGCCTGGATGAAGGCGACTGCGAATACGACCCCGATGATGGGGCAGATTTGCTTGCGGACTATCGGAAGGCCGATTGTAACGACCGTGGGGACGAGTTCAACGACATCACCGATGTCTACAAATGCGACGACGAGATTTCTTTTGGGCTCTGTATCGCCGGTTTTTGACGCCTCAGTAGGGCAGCTCAAACTCCAGATAGACCTGCATCGGCGGCGGCTCTACCCCCTCGGTCCAGAGCGGCCAGGCGAAGGTCAGGCCCACCAGACCGGCGCGGGTTCCCAGACCTTCCACGATGGGAAACACCCCCACGGTGCCGCCCACCGCGCGTACCCAGGCGCCGTCGCGGTACAACAGCCCCGCCTCGATGCCCGGGCTGACCCGCAGCTCGGATAGCCAGCCCAGCAGCAGCGGAATCGACGCATGGCGCAACAGCGTGAGGCGGTACTCAAGGTTGAGAGACGCTGCCCAATTCCCCAGTGCTGCGTCTTCGGGAAGGCAGCGAAGGGCATCCCCACCTCCCAGCGAGATCAGGCGGTGATCCACATCTCCGCTGGCGGCGGCGGTGCTGCCCCGGACTGCGATCACATGCTGCGGATGTATTGGAAAATACTGAATCCCAGCGGCGGAGCCGGAAGCCCACAGCTCAGTGGAGCCGGGGATCCACCCCGCGCCCACGCCCAGCGAGTAGCGGTGCCCGGCCAGCGCACGGCTCTCCTGGCGGGTGTCCCAGGCATAGCGGGCGCCCAGGCCCAGCGCGAATTTCCCTTCGGGCGTGGGACGAAAGGCAGGATCCAGATAGGCAAAGGAGCCTGAGAGATTGATACGGTGCTGTCGAAGGCGCTGATCCAACAGGGGGCCGAAGTAGCGCAGATAGCCAGGAACAATCGCCACCATGTCCTGCTGGTCATGGGTGGCGGCAAGGTAGAAGAGGTTGCGGGTGTCGCCCTCCCGGCGGGTGTAGACCTCCACCAGCGCATCAAAACTCTGTTGGGTAGGAGAAATATTATAAATTCCACCTGTAAAAATCGGACGCCAGCGGGCCGGCCAGTGGTCATCCACCCGCTCGCGCTGCACGGAGAGCCCTCCCGGATCCACCCGCACCGCACGCGGTTCGCCGATGCTGCGCGACGAGGGACCCGGACCGGTCAGCCACAGCTCCCGACGTCCCTGGTCGGTGATTTCGATCACCTCCGGTGGCGCGTCCGCAGGTGCATCCCGACGCAGGATCAGCTCTCCCTTCTCCACCTCCACCTGATAGTTTTGGTTCCGTGGGTAATTCCGCGTCCAGCCTTCCAACAAGTCGACAGGGATATCGCCCATCAACAGCGCCGCCGGATCCAGGTTTCCGCAGGCCGGGCTCCCCTCAGGAGCGGTACCGGGTACATGGGCACAAGCGACGACGGCCGCGTCCACCGTACGTCGGGCCAGTCCGGTCGCCGCCCCGTTGCCCAACAGCCCATCCAGCTGCAGCGCCGCCGCACGCGGGGAGATCTGGGGCATCTCGATACTTTGCACGCCCGAAGCCGGAGAGTCCGGCAAATCAAAAATGTCCTGGTAGTAGGGCAGGGTGCCGTCGTTCAGGAGTGCGTCCACCACGGGATTCCAGGAAAACCATCCCAGGAGCTTCTGCACGGAGGGAGCGGGCAGGGAGTCCGCCAGCGCGCTGGCCACCCAGGCCCGCCACCAACCCGAGGCCAGGGGCACCGCAGCCTCGTGGGCACGCCGCCGCACCGCCCGGCCATGGACAAAGCCCAGCGGCGGTGTCAGGCGGGCCGCCCGATCGGAGAGGTAGAGCACCCCCGGTCCACTTGTAGCCAGGTTTACAAAATCCAGATCTTCCACCACGACGAGGTCGGGCGGCCCTGGCAGCGCCCACTCCTCCAGCAACCGGGGCAGCCAGCGGTGCAAGTGCCGCTCGGGCAGGGGATCCCGCGCTTCCAGAAAGCGAAGCCTCCCCTCGCCAACGGCGACCTCGGTCACTACGGGATGGGCGAGCACCGCCACCGATAGACGGTCAGAAATCCCCTGCCAAACAAGAATATTGTCGCCCATCACCCCGTTGAGCACCCCCACGGTGCCCGGCGGCAGGCTAAGCTCCACATCCCAGCTTCGCGGCGGCAGGCGCCCTCCCGGAAGCTCCTGTGGGTACCAGCCGCCGTTGGCCCAGGCCCCTCGCCCGGGCAACCAGCCGATGTCCCCGAAACGACGTGGCAAGCGGGTAAAAAACCGATCTTCCTCCCATTCTACCCGGCCCACATTGGGACGCCCCGGCCAGACCCGCAGCTGGCCGCGCTCATCGGTCGGCATCCACAGGCGGCCCAGCGGGTCCACCACATCTCCGCCCAAACCCTGGATGGTCCCGCTGATTTCCCGCAGATCGTCGGAAAAGCGGGCGCGAACGACCAGCCGGGGAAGCTCAGCCGCAAAAGCCGGAAAGGCGAGGCAGACCCAGAGGAACAGGACGATCCGGCAGCATGCGTACAGGGGTCAGTACACGAAGCCGAAGCCGGTCCGCACGGTCACGATACTCTTCAGGGCGTAGTCCGCGGAAGCCGTGAAGGTGAAGCTGCCGGACTGAATGCGGAAGCCTCCCCCCATGGTGAAGGGAGAGAACTGGGGGTCAAAGACCACTTTTTCGTTGGCCGGGTCGTCTGCCGACTTCCAGCCGGACACCTCGGGGATACGACCCTCCAGTGCGGTGTCGGTCAGGTCCACACGGGGTGCCGCATGGAAACGCTGCAGGCCCAAGCCGATAAAGGGGCTGAAGATCGAGCTGTTCATCTCCGCAGTGCGCCCGAAAGCAAGCTGGTAGCCTACGGTCACCGACGCATCGAAGGTGCCCAGCTCCAGCTCCTCGTTGCCCACATAGCCGGAGTAGCCGAATTGCAGTGTTACATCGGGGAATTGTTTCCACCCCTCCAGCAGACCCCAGCGTCCGTAGCCACTGACCACCGCAGTCTGGGTCACCGCGATCCAGCCCAGGTTCACCCCGGCTTCCAGCGAAAAGGGAAGACCTTTGCGGACCTGCAGCTGGGGGATCAGGATCAGCGCCGGCGCGCCGTCGTCCTCGGCCACCAGATCCCAGCCCGACGGGCTCACACCGTCCAGCGTGCCGGTGCGGATGAAGGCGGTGGTGTTCGAGAGGGTAAAGGCAAAACCGTTCACCCCCAAAGTCTGGGCAGGCAGCGAAGGTTTGTTGCCGATGGCCGTTCCCAGCTCCCGAATCACCTGCTGGTAGCCAACAGTGACATAGTCGCTGCAGTCCGGTGCAACAAGGTTTTCACAGGGATCTCCCTCGGTACTGACCGCAGCACCCCCCGTCGTCGGGTAGTCCTGCATAGCCAGGATGGAGATCTCGTCAAAGGTCGCGGCGTGTGCAAGGGAGAGGGCGAGGAACATCGGTAGTAGCGTAGCCGATTTCAGGACAACCGCAAGCGGCTCTCTCACGCCTTGGCGTTTTGTGCGCGCACCTTGTCCAGCTCCTCGCGGCTGACGGCCCGGTAGACAGCGGGGGGCCAGATCAGGGGCAGACCGCCGGGAATGGAAAGGGGAACCTTCTCAATCCAGAAGCCAAGGTGCCCGATCAAAAAGGCCTTGGCGGCCGTGGTGCGGCCCCCCAGCAGCGCCACAAAGATCAGCTCACGCACGCCTTCTCCCGACGCCGAGGGCGCCAGGAAGGTGCCCAGGGTCATGATCGCCGAGGCATAGAGCACCTGTGCCATCGTCACCCCTTCCACCTGCAGGGCCATCGCATTGCCAAAGTACATGAACATGGTGGTGATCTGCCCGAACACGGCACAGGCCAACGCGATCAGGAGCGCCGAGCGCCGCTGGGAGTAGGCAGTGGCGGCCCCGATTGCCGAAGAAAGGAAATTGCGCAGCTTGGGGTGCGGCATCAGGCGTACCAGCCCCCCGAACCAGGAGGGCTGCAGCAGCAGGAGGACCCCGAAGATCATACCTGCACCCAGCGGAACGGCCATCGCCTGTGCCAGCTCTCCGAGGCTGCGGTCGCCCAGGTCCGCAAAGGGCATAAACAACAGGATCACCACAAACAGTCCGACCAGACCGATCAAGCGCTCGATGGCCAGGGCGGTTGTACATTCCACCGCGCGGCCGCTCAGGCGGATGGTGTCGTAGAGCCGCCAACCGTCCAGACCCATGGTAGAAGGCGTCACAATGCCAAAGTAGCGCCCGACCGCGTAGGAGCAGGTGAGCCAGCCAAAGCCGAAGTCCAGGTCTTGACCACGCAAGAGAATCTGCCAGCGGTACACATTGGCCAGAATCCCCAGCAGCTTGATGAACATCGCAAAAATGAACCAGGGTACAAAGACCATCGGGTCGATGGAGGTGACCTCTTTCCAGAGGTCCTGCAGGTCCATCGGTACCACCTGGAAGCCTTTTTTCCGCAGGTAGACGGTGTCGCCGGTGGCCTGCTCGCGCGGGACAAACTCCTTGGAGCTTTCCGAAGCCATCAGGAGGGAGAAGCTATCATTTTCGCAGTGGGCCAGGGCCTTGATCGGCAGTACCCGACCGTCGGCCACCTTGGCGTAGACCTGGGATTCCGCGGCGGTCTTGCAGACTTTTTCAGCCTCCAAAGGCACCAGGGCCTCGGGGAGGGTCTTCCCGCCGAGTCTGGCCTTGACCTTGCCCACAATGCCTGGCATCGCCGGGTTGGGCTGCTGCCACAGCGTACCCGCCTCAAAATCGGCGCGATTGACCGCCACTGGCCCGCCACCAAACTCGGCAAAGATCGCGACAAAGATGCCGACGGTCACGCTCAGCTTGAGCACCGTCTTCAGGTTCTGCTTCCAGCCCATTCCACTTCCGTCAAGGGCCCCTCTTTGACCGGAAAAGGGCTGGGCGTCAACCGCAGAATACAAATGGTGCCAGGGACAAAGGCCTTGCGGTTGCCGGTGATCCCAGCTACTTTCCCGCGCTGTGGTCGCACCTGTGCCTCGCCGGGTGCTTGGCCCCCTCATGCGCCGCCACTGGTCGGGCGCCCCAACCCCCTCGGCTCCTGCAGCCCGGTTTTTGCCATGGATCTATCTACCCGTACCCTGGAAGCGCTGGATTGGCCTGTGCTTCTCGCCCGTCTGGCCTGGCATTGCCGTACCCTTGCGGGCGCGGCGGCGGCCGTTGTGCCCGACCTTGCCGGGAGCCCGTCCCTGGTACGTCGTCGGTATGCCACTGTGCAAGAAGTGCGCAATCTATTGGCGAAGAACGAGCAGGTTCCCGTAGGTGCGGTGGCCGATGTGGCCAGTCTGGTGCGTCGTGCCGGAGCCGGAGCCGTGCTGGATGGGGTGGAGCTGCAGGACATCGGGCATACCCTGATCGCCCTGACCGAGCTTCGGCAGTGGCTTTTTATCCGCTCGGAGGGGGTACCCCTGCTCTGGGCGATGGCCGGGCCGATCTCGGTGGAACCGGAGCTTCAGAGCTTACTTTCGGCGAGTTTTGAGTCCAACGGTGATCTGTCGGCGACCGCCTGGCCGGAGATCGGTATGTTGCGGGCGCGGGTACGAAGTCTGAAGGAACGCATCCGCTCTACCCTCGAAGAGATTCTTCGATCGCCGGATCTCGCCGAGTCCCTGCAGGAACGCTACGTGACGGAGCGTGGCGGGCGTTTTGTGATTCCGGTGAAGGCCAGCCATCGGAGAGGGCTGGGGATCATCCACGATCGTTCCAATTCGGGCGAGACGGTTTTTGTAGAGCCCGGCGCAGTCGTGGAGCTGCAGAACGAGCTGGGGGAGGCCGAAGTCGAATTGTTGGCCGAGCAGCGCCGGATCCTGGGGGTACTCTCGCGGATGGTTGGCTCCTGTGAGGCGCCGATCCTCCGCTCTCTGGATGCGGCCACCGCGATTGATCTGGTAGGGGCACGCTCACGTCTGGGCGACGAGCTACACGGCTGCATCCCGACGGTGGGGGAGGAGGGGGTGCTGGTGCTGGATCAGGGGCGGCATCCGGTGCTGAGCCTGCGGGGTATCGACGTGATTCCCAACGATCTCCGCCTGGATTCTGCACATCCGGGCCTGGTGCTTACGGGGCCGAACACCGGCGGCAAGACCGTGGCGCTGAAGCTCCTGGGGCTGGCCGCACTTTTGGCGCGCAGCGGCATCCCCGTCCCCGCTGCGGAGGGCAGCCGGGTGGACTTTTTTGAGCCTATCTTGGCGGACATCGGCGATCTCCAGTCGGTTTCCGGCGACCTCTCCACTTTTTCCGGCCATGTGATGGTGGTAAAAGAGGTGCTTTTAACCGCCCGTCCGGGTGCTCTCGTGCTTCTGGACGAGGTGGCAGTGGGCACCGATCCGGCGCAAGGGGCTGCGTTGGCCCGCGCCGTGATGGAGGCGGTGCTGGAGCGCGGCGCACGGGTGGTGGTCACGACGCACTACGGCGAGCTGAAGGTGCTTCCGCTCACGGATCTGCGTTTTCAGGTGGCGGCGGTGCTCTATGAAGAGGGGCGGCCAACCTATCGTGTCCAGGGTGGGCTTCCCGGATCCTCCCACGCTTTGGCCATCGCCGGGCGCCTGGGCCTGCCGACGCCGGTGCTGGACCGGGCGCGCGGGCTCTTGGATGAGGCCACTCGCGCGCTGGACGAGGCCATGGAGCGGCTGGAGGAGGAGCGTACTCTGCTCTTGACGCAGCAAGAGGAGATGCGGAAAAAGCTTCTGGCCGCAGAAGAAAAGGCGCGACTGCTGGAGGCGAAGGAGCGGCGGTTGGAGGAGCGGCTGAAGCAGGTGGAGGGGGAGGTGCTGGCCCGCCACCGGGAGCGGCTGCGCCAACAGGAGGAGGAGCTGCGGAGCCTCGTCGCCAAACTCCAGCAGAACCCGGATATGAAGCAGGTGAATACGGCGCTGGAGACGGTGCGGGCGACGCGAAAAGCGGCGACCCTGGACCTGCCAGAGCTGCCCGCGGCCCCCCCCGAAGCCCTGAAGGTGGGTGAGAAGGTGCAGGTAAAGAACATCGCAAACCTGGGGGAGATCCTGGCGATCTCGGGGGAGAAGGCCGAGGTGAGGGTGGGGGCACTTCGCCTCTGGGTGGCCACGGGCGACATCCGGCGTGTGGTCGGCGGGCAATTGCGGAAAGCCGAGCGTAAAGAGCGCGCCTTTCAACTGGATAGTCGTCCGACGGGTCCGGCGCCGAAGGTGCGCACCCGCAGCAACACCTGCGACCTGCGTGGGCAGCGGGTGGAGGAGGCCATGGATCTGGTGGATCTTTTCCTGGACCAGATGGTGCGCGACCAGCAGGCCGTCGCCTTTCTGCTGCATGGTCACGGAACCGGAGCCTTGAAGGAGGCGATTCGTCAATGGCTGCCCAAGAGTCCGGCCGTGCGCACCTATCGGGCCGCGGCCGCTGATGAAGGGGGCGATGCCTATACCCTTGTGGAGCTGGCCTGATGTTTGACTTTCGGAAGAACACGATTCTCTTGAGTCTTGCGGGTTCGCGTTGCTATGGCATCCACACCGACACCTCGGACGTGGACGTGAAAGGTGTGGCCATCCCGCCGAAAAACTACCTCCTTGGCTTCCTGAACCACTTTGAACAGGCCGATGGACCGGCGCACATCGCGCTCTTTTCCGAGCTTCTGACCCCAGAAGAGCGGGATGTAGTCCAGAATACAAAACTGGAAGGCAGCATCTACGAGCTGCGGAAATTCCTGGATCTGGCCTGCCAGGCCAATCCGAACATTCTGGATCTGCTCTTCTGCCGGGACGAGGAGGTGCGGCTGTGGACCCCGGCGGGGCGTCGGCTGCGCGAGCATGCCCACCGGATGATTTCGGCGCGGGCCAAACATACTTTCTCTGGCTACGCAACTTCGCAGCTCAAGCGCATTGAAACGCACCGGCGCTGGCTTCTGGACCCGCCCAGCCATCCGCCCAGCCGTGGTGAATTTGGTCTACCCGAGCGTACGGTGATTCCCGCCGATCAGCTCATGGCCGCCCAGGCGGCGATCCAGAAACAATTGGACGGCTGGGAGGTGGACTATTCCGGGGTGGAAGAGCCCCTGAAGATCGACCTGATGGGTCGTATCGCCAAGATGTTGACGGAGGTGCAGCTCTATGCCGGCGACCGCTGGTGGTCAGCGGGGCGATCCATCGGCTACGAGGAGAATTTTCTGGTGTTGCTGGACCAGGAGCGTCGCTACAAAAACGCGCGCACCAACTGGGAGCAGTATCAGAGCTGGAAGAACAACCGCAACCAGGATCGTGCAGCCTTGGAGGCCAAGTATGGCTATGACACCAAACACGGCGCACATCTGTACCGCCTGATGAAGATGTGCCGCGAGATCCTGACCACGGGCAAGGTGAACGTCTGGCGTGGGGATATTGATCGCGA
Source organism: uncultured Pseudomonadota bacterium (assembly GCA_903891165.1). Classification (GTDB taxonomy): domain Bacteria; phylum Myxococcota_A; class UBA796; order UBA796; family SXON01; genus CAITDR01. Next base: position 503 of record CAITDR010000682.1, on the reverse strand, counting down.
GCTGATCTTGGGGATTCGGCGTGGGGAGTGGTCCTACGACGATCTGGTTACCTGGGCGCGGGCGGAGGATCAGGCGCTCACCGAGCTCTATGACAAAAAAGCCTATGTGGTGCCGCACCAGCCGGATCGGGTGTTCATGGACCGGCTTTGTGTGGAGTTGATCGAGGAGGTTTGGAGGGAACAATAGCCTGTTGAGGCCGCTACCACCCCTCCCACCCCACCACCGTCCCGCCCTCCTCGCCGCCCTTGGGTCCCATCCACAGCCGCGCATCGCAGGCGGCCAAAAGTGCCGGATCAGGGTCCACAACCCACACCGTGCCACCGGCGGCAACCAGACCGCGCAGGGCACCCAGCAGCGGCTCCACATCGGCGGGGTGTAGCCCCACACTCGGCTCATCCAGCAGATACAGGGTACCCGGCACCTCGCCGCTGCGCTCCAGCTCGCGGGCCAGGCGAAGTCTCTGGCGTTCTCCGCCCGAAAGTGTCGAGCCGCGCTGCCCAAG
>CAITDR010000681.1 GCA_903891165.1 uncultured Pseudomonadota bacterium | reverse complement strand
GGAATCGCTCGGGCTTCAGCTTGGTCGAAATGGCGGTGGTTGTTGCCATTTTTGGAATCCTTGCCGCCATTTCCTCCTCCATGTTGAGCACCTTCATCCCCACCTGGCGCACCCGGCAGGCAGCCTACCAATTCGCCGCGGATCTCAACCATATGCGGATGGCGGCGATCAAGGACAACGTGCAGTACCGGGTGTCGGTGACGGCCTGGGATCAGGATCTCGCCAACCCCGCCGCCGACAGTGTGGGCGCTTGGCTCATGCAGGCAGGAAATTCCGCTTCTTCCTCGACCGCTTGGGATACGCTACCCATGGATATGAACGGGAGTACCTCGGATGGAGCCGGTACGGTGGTGATCACCCGGAACGGGGCCAACGAGCTGCCATGGGTGAGTTTGGTGGAGCCGGATGTAAAGACGGTTGTCTTTTCCCCGCGTGGTTGGGTGGACAATGCGACCGCCGACTTCTCAACTTCTACGAGCGGCTATCTGGTTTTCACATTTTCGAACAAAAAAATTGCTGTCGATGGTGGAGCGGATGAGTGGTATGTGATGGTGGCCCGCGGAGGTGTAGTCCGGGTTACACAGTCTAAAAATGACTGGATGCCTACTGGGAATATCGGGACTGGCACGGCCGGTGAGCCTACCGGTTCCGGCACCGGCTATGTGGGGGGAGGAAGCGGGATCTAGGGTTCCACCACCTCGCCGCGCTCCAGCTCGTCGGGAAAAGTTGTCTCGCCGGTCACTTCGGTCCCCAGCACAAAGCCGAATTCTGCCGCGGGATCTTCCAGGCTGTCCCGGTACCAGTCCAGTGGGAAGTAGTGGCCTTCCTTGGCCTTCAGATCATCCGGCGCCTGCGCCGAAAGATCGATGTTGAAGGTGTCTTCTCCGGGGCGATCGGTGGAAGGGACTCCATCCTCGCTGTTAAAATAATTGTCCGCGAAGTCGGCTTCGGCGCCGAAGTGTTTTCGACCCCAGCCTGTGGCAAGAAGGCCCTTCCATCCATAGGGATCCAGGAAAGTGGCATGGACGGTGGGTCCGATCAGCTGCTCGATGGCGCCCTGCACCACAAAGGCCCCTGCGCTGTGGCCCACCAGGTGGACGTGCGCATAGTCATAGTCCTCGCTGAGCTGATCTCCCAGGGAGATCCCGTGTTTATAGGCAAGCCCTGCGGCGCTACTTTTGTGCTTGGCATCCTCTGACCAGTCATAGGTCCAGATGTCCCAGCGCTCCGGTTCCGCGATCAGCGCGGGCAGCTCCTCCTTCCACTCCGTGGGCCATGCTTCGGGGCCGTCGCCTGCCCCATGGATGAGAACCAGCAAATGATCGGCTTGTTCGCCCTGTTTCGGCAGATCGGGAAAGTCGGGCGGGATACAGTTGGTCAACAGGAGCAGGATCATCGTCGCCTCCAGGAACTTCTAACGCCGTGGCGGCGGGCCTTGCCGCAGCGGGATAACGCCGCAGCATGAATTTCGTCTTTTATGGACTTATCGCGCTGTCCATCCTCTTTTCTGCCCTCCAGGGAGCGCCCGAGGCTGACGGCCAGGTGCAGGCGGGCCAGCTCGTGGTGGTGGCCCCAGCCGGAGTGGCTCCCGGGACCGAGGTGGAGGTGGACGGGCCATCGGGCAGCCTACGTCTGACGGTAGAGAAGGTGGATGCAGGGAAAGCCAGCCTTCCCAGCGAGCTTCCCGATGGTACGGTGCGGGTACACTTCCCGGCGCAGCACCCCATCGCGGCGGTGGGCAAGGCTTCGTTGGATGCGGCAAAATCCTCGGTAGAGCTGGCTATCAGCCTGATCGGCGCGATGACCCTTTTTCTCGGGCTGATGAAGGTGGTAGAGGCGGCCGGAGGTATGGACTTTGTGGCCCGCGCCCTGCGCCCGGTGATGGTGCGCCTTTTCCCTGAAGTTCCGCCCGATCATCCGGCCATGGGTGCGATGATCATGAACCTCGCTGCCAATGTGTTGGGCCTGGGAAACGCCGCGACTCCCTTCGGGATCAAGGCGATGCAGGAGCTGGAGCGTTTGAATCCGCATCCGGGCACTGCTACCAATGCCATGGTGCTGTTTCTGGCCATCAACACCTCCGGGGTTGCGGTGCTGCCTACCGGGGTAATGGTGGTGCGCGCAAGCCTGAAATCGTTGGATCCGGCTGCGATCTTTGTGCCGACACTCCTGGCCACCTTTACCGCCACCGTCGCGGCGGTGGTCATGGCTCGCCTCTTTCAACCTCTCTTTCCGGCCCCTCCGGCCACACGCATGGTGGAGAACAGCCCGCCGGCGGCTCCCGGCTCCTGGTTGGACTGGCTGCCCACCCTGGCCCTGTTTGGGGGGCTTGCGACCCTGGTGACCGTGGTTTTCCAGCTGCGCGACAAGGCCAGCATCTGGATCCTCCCGCTCTTGATCCTGGGCATGCTCACCGTGGGAGCGGCGCGCCGAATCAAGGTCTACGAGGTCTTTATCCAAGGTGCCAAAGACGGCTTTGAATCTGCCACCCGCATCATTCCTTTCTTGGTGGCTATCCTGGTCGCGGTCGCGATGTTTCGTGCTTCGGGGGCCATGGATCTGGTCACGGGGAGCTTGGCGGGGGTCTGCGCCTGGGTCGGGATGCCGCCCGAGGTGCTGCCGATGGCCATGTTGCGCTCGCTCTCTGGCTCGGGGGCTTATGCTTTCTCCACCGAATTGATGAAGACCCACGGGCCAGATTCGCTGGTGGGTACCATCGCGGGGACCATGCAGGGTAGCTCCGAGACCACCTTTTATGTGTTGTCGGTCTACTTCGGCTCCGCCGGAATCAGCAAGGGCCGTCATGCCGTGGTGGTGGGTGTACTTTCCGATGTGATCGCGATGTTGGGTGCGGTCTGGTTTGTGCGCTGGGTGGTCTTTTCCTGAAGCTTTTCAAAGACTTGGCTGGCTTCGTCCAGGTGGAGGTCGGGCAGCGCCACCTCACCGCCCGCCACCCGCACCACCACCCGGCCCAGCCGGTTGAGCTGCATCAGCGGCCCCTGCTCCAGCCGCAGCGCCTGGAGTTTTTCAAGGGAGATAATAGACGTTTGCCGACGAAAAAATCCGCGGCGAGACACTATCACACTCTCGGTCAGGTACCAGCCCTGGCGTCGCCAGTCAAAGAAGGCGGAGATGGGTCCGATGGGCCAGAAAAAGAAGGGTGTAGGGTCTCGAAAAGCGATGGCGATAGGCAGGCAGATCAGCGCCCAGCGCAGGCCCGCACCCAGGAGCGCCCGCAGCAGCGCGCGCGGGGCGGCTGGGCGCAGCGTGGCCTTCCAGGGATCGATGTCCAGGGCGGGCAGGGCGAGAGAGGCCACCCAGGCCAGCGCCGCCTTGGGCACCATCGGAAGCATCAGCTCCCCCCTCGCTTCTCCTTCGATCGGCGCCGAGGATCCTGCGGTCTCCACTTGGATGGTTCCGTAGCCGAAAATACGGCGCACCAGGGGCTCGTCTATCCGCACCAGCTGCACCTTGCCCTGCGGTACCTCTACCCGACTGCGGGTGAACAGCCCCGCCTCGGTCACCAGCCCACGTGCGGTCTTCAGGAGGCGTAAGCCCCAGAAAGAGCGGATCGATGTGAGGGCAGACACCAGGGTGGAACCCGCCACCGCGACCAGCAGAAGCCCCACCATCCCCATGGAGCCGATACGCGCTGCCGCATCTCCGGCCATCTGCGGGGAGAATTGGAAGAGCAGCTCGTAGCCTACGCTCACTGCGACCACCGCCGCGCCGCTGCGTGCCGACGAAAATCCGTAGGCCAGTAATTCCAAAAAACCAGTCCGAAGCTCCTCTTCCTCTTCCTGGGCCGTGGGTCCCGGCTGGTGGTTGGCCAGCTCGGCCCGCAACTGGTTGGCCTCGGCAATGGAGATCGCGGAGAGCAGGCCCTCGGCGCCGCCTTCGCCTGCCGTGTCGATACGCAGCTCGGCCAGCCCGGCCATCCGATGAAAAATATTGCGCACCACCTCCATATTCTGGATTCGTGCAGGATCAATCAGACGATGCTGACGGAAGAAGAGCCCCTCCACCAGCTCCAGCCGGCCCCCGGAGACCCGGTAGCGCAGGGTCATGTAGTGCGTGATGGTGCGGAAGAAGGACATCGCCAGGAAGAAGAGGAGAAAACCGAAGTCCACAATGCGCTGGAAGCCGCCGCCCACCACCATTGCCGGCAGGAGCCACCACAGCTGCCGTGCCGTGCGTCCCAGGTCGGGAAGCAGGTTGATCAGGACCGAGGCGGGCTGCAGGCTGCGCCAGGGGACCTCAGACCCCATCATCTCCCCCACGACGGGCCAACTGGTCGCGCAGATGCAGCGCATCTCCCTCTTCCAAGCCGGGGATCGACGCGTCGGCGTTCAGGCCCGCCGCGGTGTAGACCACGAGGCTGGACAGCCCCAGCCAGCGCTCGATCGGCCCCTGGCGGGTGTCCACATGCTGGATTCTCTGCAAAGGTACGCTGACGGTGTTTCGGAAAAGCACCCCTTTTTCGACCAGAAGGTCGTGCTCCCGAATGGAATAACGATACCGACGCCACGCCAGGACCGGCCAGCCCAGCCCCAGACCAAGCTGGAAGATCAGGAAGAAGCCCGCCAGGATCACGGTTGGAGCGATGCCAAAACGGGCTGCAGCTACGGCGGCCACGCCCAGGGTCACCGGCAGCCAGAAGATCAACAGCCGGAGCAGCGCCTGTAGGCGCCAGAGCTGGACAATTCGGGGATCGAGCATTTGCACTGTGCAATCTTAAGCACGGTCCGTCTGGGCGGCTTGCCCTTTTTTGCCCCCGCTCAGGTAGTGACTCTGATCAGAGGCACTACCGGCCTCCGGCTATTCCACCGGCTCGGCCAGCATGGCCAGGCACTGGGCACGGATCTGCACCCGCGCAGCGCCCACGGTGCGCGCCCGTCGGATCAGACCCGAAAGAAGCAGGGTTTGATCCCGGGGTTCCTCGGCACGCGCCCGGCCATCCCGCAGCGTAAAAAAGCGCTCTGCCAGATCGGGCGAGGCCAGGGCGACCTGCACCGCCGCCCGCAGATCTTCGGCCAGCGGCCCCAACATTTTCCACCAGCCCTCGATGTGGGAGGGCCATCCCTCTGCGGCCAGCCTCCCCGCCATCTCCTCGACCAGGGCCGGTATCCCCCCAGAGAAGGCTACGGCTTCTGCCAGGGCATTCTCGGGGATTTTTCCCGCACGTTCTACAAAATAGCGGGCCGCCTCCGCCTCTGTATAGTCCTCCAGCTCGATCCAGGGACCGCCGGTCATTCCCAGGGCCGGGGTGGCTACGGAAGCGGCCACCAACAGCGCACTGTGCCGACCCTCCTGGCCCATCCACACCGTCCCCAGATCCTCCAGCACCTCCAGGCGCAACTGTTCGGCCGACTGGATCATCAGGGCCGCAGGCAACGTTTCTTGGGAAGCTGCTTTAAGCGCCTGCTCCGCCGCGATCATAAAGCCGCGCCGGTCCACCACCACCGGCACCGGGCGGGTATCGGCCCCATCGGAGGACAGCGTGTTGATCGCATGGAGGATGAAGTTCCAGGATTCCATCTCGGCACGGCTGGCCAAGCCCCGCGCATTGACGACGCGGCAGATCAGCGACGGCCCCAGGTCCGCCTCCAACTTCTCCATAAAAGCCGCTGCCGAGGACCACCGGGGCGCCACCAGGGTCACCGGTCTCATGCGTCGGAGTTGGTTCCGTACTTTTCGGGCGATACGGGTGCGTGCTTCGGCCTCCGCCTGGATGCGGGTAGGGGAGGGTGGGCTGCGGCGCGCCTTGAGGATAACGCGGCGGCGGAGGGCTCGGTCCATGGGGATCTGGTAGCCCGGTTTGGCCCCGCTGGCACCCGCCGGAAGCCCTCTCCGGGTTATCCTTCCCCCGTGCTTTCCCTCCTGTTTGCCCTTCCTCTCTCTCTTCCCCCCGAAACCAGCGAGGTCCCCACGGAACCGCTCAGCGACTTGCAGTCGGCTCTGGGTGCGGCAATGGCGCAGCTACAGCGTCTGCCGGATCCCCCGTACTACCTGGCCTATGCCGTTACCGAGACGGATCAGCTTACGCTGCAGGGCACCAACGGCAGTTTTGCCGGGAATGAGCGCAGCCGGGGGCGGGTGGTGGACATCGACTTGCGTGTGGGCAGCATGAAGCTGGACAACACGCACAAGATTCGCGATGCGGCTTGGTTTTCCGAGCCGGAGCGGCCCGGCGTGCGCGCGCCCATCGCCGACGATCCGGCGCTGCTCCGCAACCTGCTGCTGCGCTACACCGATGATGTGTACCGCTCTGCGCTGCGGCAGCTGATCAAAGTGCGCTCGAACGACGTGGTAAAGGTGGAGCGCGAAGACCTCTCCGATGACTTTTCGGTGGCGACGCCCGTGCAGGATGTGGTGGCGCTGCCTCCGCTGTCGGTGGATGAGGATGCCTGGAAGGCGACACTTCGGCAGGTGTCCGCAATCTATCTGCAATATCCAGCCGTTCAGGACAGCGCGGTGGAGATCACCGTGCAGCAGGAGCGCCGCTGGCTGGTGAGCAACGAAGGCGCCAGGATCGCTGACGGACGTAACCATCTGCGTCTTGCAACCTGGGGAACGGCCATCGCGGCGGACGGAATGGAGGTGCAGGTCTACGACTACGTGGATGGCCCCTCCCTGGAAAAAATGCCCGATCCGAAGGCCATCGAGGCCATGGTGCATGGGGTGGCGCAGCGGGTCACGGCACTCTTGAGTGCTCCCTTGGTAGAACCCTACGATGGACCTGCTATTTTGCGGGGCCGGGCCGCCGGGGTCTTCTTCCACGAGATCTTCGGGCACCGTATCGAAGGGCACCGCCAGAAAGATGAGGATGAAGGTCAGACCTTCACCAGTCGCGTGGGTCAGGCGATCCTGCCCACCTTCCTGTCGGTCTATGACGATCCCACCCTGCAGAACGTCGGCACCGTCGATCTGAACGGAACCTACCGCTATGACGACGAGGGGGTTCCGGCGCAGCGGGTGCCGCTGGTGGAACATGGGGTGCTCCGCAACTTTCTGATGGGCCGCGCGCCGGTGGCGAATTTCCCGACTTCCAACGGCCATGCACGACGGCAGCCGGGTTTTGCGCCGGTACCCCGGCAGGGCAACCTCCTGATCCAGGCGGAAACGTCGGTTCCGTATTCCAAACTACGGGAAATGCTGATCGTGGAGATCCGGAAGCAGAAAAAACCCTTTGGCCTCATTTTTGATGACATCAGCGGGGGCTTTACCTTTACGGGCCGCTCGACGCCCAATGCCTTTTCGGTGCAGCCGGTCACCGTGTGGAAGGTCTTTGCCGACGGGAGGCCCGACCAATTGGTGCGGGGTGTGGACCTGATCGGCACACCGCTGACCACCTTTTCGCGCATTCTTGCGGCCGGGGATGACCCCGAGGTCTTTAATGGCATGTGTGGAGCCGAGAGCGGCTGGGTGCCGGTATCGGCCATCGCACCTTCGCTGCTGATCCAGCAGGTAGAGGTGCAGCGTCAGGATAAAATGTCGGACCGACCTCCTCTTCTTCCTCCTCCGGGTGTGCGGTGATCTGGGCCATGTTGCTTTCTACTGCCCTGGCCATGCCGCCGTTGGAGCAGGCGCTCTCCGAGGAGCTGGACCGGGCGATGTCCGGCCTCAAACTTCCCGATGCGCCGAAGCCCTACTTGATTGCCTACGATCTGCTGGACGGAGATGTGGTCACCTCCCAGTCCTCCTTTGGGCGCCTGGTAAGCCTGGAGGACGAGGATTTTCGGACGCTCCGCGCGGAAGTACGGGTGGGCTCTTATCAAGTTGATTCTTCCAATTTTTCGGCTTTTGGGGAGCCGGACGGGATCGTCTCCCGGCGTCTTCCGGTGGAAGACAACGTTCTGGCGTTGCGACGGGAAGTGTGGTTGGCCACCGACGCGGCCTACAAGGCGGCGGTGCAGCAGCTTTCGCGTAAGCTCGCAGCCCGGCAGGGGGAGGAGGAAAGTAAACGTAGTACAGACTACACTCCTGCGCCGCCGGTGGTGGGGGAGCTGGCGAGTCTTCCCGCCTTGCCCGCGGTGGATTCCGCAGCTTTAACAAACCTTACCGACGTACTTTCCCGTGAGCTGCGCGCCTTCCCGGAGCTGGAGGTGGGCGACGTGCTTGCGCGGATCTGGCAGGGGCGCCGGCTGCTGCTTTCTTCGGAAGGAAGCCGACTCTGGCGGAATACCGGTTTTGTGGTGGTGCGGGTGGAGGGGGTGGTGCGCCTCGCCGACGGGACACGGCACCGGAACCTGCGCTCCTGGGTGGTGCGGACGATGGCGGATCTGCCGCCGCTGGCTGAGATGCAGGCGGAAGTCCGCGGCCTGGGAAGCTGGCTTTCCGGAATGAAGGATGCACCGTTGGAGGAGGACTACCTGGGCCCGGTGCTTTTTGAGCAGGGAGCGGCGGTGGAGCTGTTTTCCCAGTTGCTTCCATCCGAAATTGTAGGGACACCCCCGACGGAGGAGGAGCCCGACGACAGCTCGGTGATCAGCCGCCGTGCCCCCACGGCGCGCCTGGGGCGGCGGCTCTTGCCAGTGGGCTGGACGGTGGTGGATGACCCGACGACGTCATTGCCGGTGATGGGCGCCTATGATCGTGATCAGGAGGGGGTGGCGCCGCGGGTGGTGGAGCTGATCCACGACGGCGTGTTGCGCGATCTGCTGATGTCGCGGATTCCGAGCCGTGATCGTTCCGAAAGTACCGGCCATGGTCGGTCGCTCTCCAATGATCGGCGCGGGGCGATGCCCGGCGTGCTGACCGTAAGCCCGCCCCACAGCCTGAGCGAAGTGGCCCTCCGCCGCCGGGCCCTGCGGCTGGCTGCGCAGGTGGGGCGCCCCTATGTACTGGTGGTGCGTGCGATGGAACCCCCGGCGATGATCGAGGATTTTGACGTGGCGATCACCGGGGATTCGCCGCTGCCCGGTCTGACTTTTCCGACGGAAGTGTACCGCCTCTATCGCGACGGGAAGATGGAGCCGGTGCGCTCGATGGAGTTTGTGGGGGTGGATCGTCGGGTGTTGCGCGACATTGACCGTGCTGGACCGGTGGTTGGACCTGTGGATATGCTGGATGGTCCTCCCGGACCGGAGCGATTCCAGATCGGCGCTGTAGGCGGCCTTGGGGTGACCTGGACGGTGCCTTCGGTCCTGATCACCGAGCTGGAGCTGGTCGGGCGCCGGGGGGGGGAGCCGAGGCTTTTGAAGTTGCCGGGGTTGGATTAAAGGGCGGAGCAACGGGCATGAAGGTCACCGTAGCAGAGCTTCGGGAGGTGGCGAACATGCTGTTCGACCACCTGGAGCGGACAGGACACACCGAAATCACCGTCGATGCTGATTTTTACTGGAGCATTCCGAAGGAGCAGCTCTACTCGGTGCACCAAGAGCCTTCTGGTCTGACCATTGGGCAGTTATCAGATGACTATCATGAATTAAGTCGTATCCGAGCGGCTGCAGCACTGCCGACGGCCTACGGTCTGGTTTGGCTTTCCACTCTTCTTCGATACATCGGTGCTCGGGTTGTCTCCTGAGCGCTGCTGAGTCAGCTCTCCCTCAACCTGGCCTTCAAGGCCCGCAGCTCGGCCACCAGAGCGTCGGCCCGCGCTTCAGCTTCCAGGCGGCCATTATGCTCGGCCTCCGCCCGCGCCTGCTCGGCCTCCGCCCGCGCCTGCTCGGCCTCCGCCCGCGCCTGTACGGTCGCTACCCGTGCCTGCTCGGCCTCCAATCGCGCTTGTGCCTTGACCAGCGCATCCTCTGCATCCTGCAGGGCTACCTGCTGGGTACGACGTACCCGGTTTTCTTCTTCCCGCAGCATATACAGTAGGTTTGCACGGGAATCTTCGCGAAACTGTTCCACGGTAGACATGGCCACCTCCATGGCTGGGCGTTGTAGTTCTTTGGGGATCTTCGTCCACTTTCCAGCTTCGGTAAAAAAGCGGATCCAGCCGCCTAGCGGACCTGGCTCGCCGTGCTCCTCCAGGTGCAACTTTCGGGCTTTGGGTAGCTCAAAAACATGGATGTCCAGATCGCCGCTCAGGGGCTTGCCACTCTGTACATCCAAGGCTTGAAAGCGGTGGTTCCACTGCTCTCCGGGCCACAGCTCGTCATCCACCAGCCAGATTGCCACCACTCCCTGTAGCGCCGTATGCGGCTCTCCCTTCTGAAGTTGTCCGGCAAACAACTTGGACCAATTCCAGAGCATCCGGCGCCGCAAAGCCGCATGGTTCCAGCCCTGCATCTCCACCTGGAATTTCCGCCCGTTGCTGTCTTCGGCCAGCACATCTACGGTGAAGTTCCGTTCCTCCAGCAGGGTGGCGAAGGGGGTGGGGTTCAGAAGAGTGACATGGACGATGTTTTCAGGGGCAAGAACACAATTGAGGAAGTCGAGGAGCACATGGGTGTGCGCGGGATCACCCATGATTGCCTTGAAGACCAGGTCGAGGCTCGGGGAGATCTGGGCGAGAAAGCGGGCCATGGAAACAGGATAGCTGCGTACAGGGAGTGGGGCAAGGGGAGCGTGGGTTTCTGGCGGGTGCCTGCGTTCCACCATAGGCTCCTCCATTGCCCGGTGACTGGACAGGGATGAGGCCTTTGCAGATGGAAAAAGTAGGGCGTTTTTTTGAATGGAGCGGGGCGCCAGCACTGGTATATTCGGTGCTTGCTCTTTGGATCTCCTGGCCTTTACCTTTGAATCCATCTGGTTCTTATGTGGGGGGAGCGCGGACGGATGCGCTCAATGCGATCTGGTCGCTGTGGTTTGCACACGATGCCCTGGCCGAGGATCGTCTGCCGCTTCAGACCCATCTGCTGAACCACCCCATCGGGGGGCGCCTCGTGGTGGCCGATCTGTTGAATGCCTTCCTCGGTTTTCCGCTGGTGGCAGCCTTCGGGGCGGTGGCGGCCTATGCGATCCTGGTGCTCTTTCACCTCTGGTTTGCGGGGATGGCAGCCCATGCCCTGGGGCGGAAGTTGGGAGGTTCGGGCTGGATCGCGGGGGTGGGCTACGTCGTCTCTCCCTTAGTGTTGTCCCACCTCCAGAATGGATCCTCGGAGGCGGTGGCGGCGGGTTGGTTGCCGCTGGGGCTTTTGGGGCTGATCCACGCGGTGGAGGGGGGAGGGGTTCGGCGCATCTTTTTGGGCGGTGGCGGCCTGTTTCTGGCGGCTTTGGGCTCGGGTGGGTATGCGGGGGTGGGGGCCTTTCTGTGTGCGGGGATGATCGGGGTTTTTGGATGGCCAAAGTTAGGCTATGTGCAGCTCTGGAAACGTCTGGTGCCGACGGTCTTGTTGGGGCTCGCGCTGACGGCGCCGCTGGCGGTGGGGGTGAAGGCGGTGGCGGTGGCCTCGGATGGTCTGGTGGAGATCAAGAATCCCCTGGATCTGGAACGGATTCGCCGTACTCTGGGGCCTGCGGATCCCCGCGTCTTTTTTGCCCCTGCTCCCTTTGCCTCGCCGGACTTTCAACACCTCGAAGGAAATCCTTCCGACCGCTTCCATACGGTGTATCTGGGCTATGTGCTTCTGGGGCTGGCCTTTTTTGGGTTGTGGCGTCATGGAATGACCCACCCTGCACTCTGGGCGACACTGGGGCTGGGGCTGGTTCTGGCCATGGGCCCGGTGGTGGTGGTGGGTGGTTTTCCGCTTTCAATAGGGGGAAAGGCTATGCCTTTACCCTATGCCCTTCTGGAGAAGCTGCCGGGATTTTCGGCGCTCTCGCTCCTGTATCGCCTCGCTTCGGTGTCGGTGCTGCTTTTGGCGGTGCTGGCCGACCGGAGTAGGGGGCGTTGGGCGCTCTTGGTTCTTCTGGAAGTAGGACTGATCTCACCGGCGAAAAATCTTCCCGATGTCACCACACTTCCCGAGCTGCCCGCCGCCCAGAGCCTGGGTGCTTTGCCGCCCGGCGCCGTGCTGAATCTGCCGATTGTGCCAGGAAGAAACTTTCTCTATGAGCAGATCCTCCACCACAAGCCGGTGGTGGGCTCTCTGAATACCAGTGTGAACCTTCCGGGCCTTCAGGTGTTGAGCGCGGCGCGGAAATTGCGGGCAAAAACCATCGACAAAGAAGCCTTTTCTGCCGCCGCCCAGCAGGCAGGGGTGCGCTATGTGGTCACCCACAAGAACGTGATGTCACCGGAGGCCTTTGTTTCGGCTTCTACGGCGATCGCGCAGTCTTTTTCTCCAGTGGCGCAAGACGAGCGGATGGTGGTCTACCAGCTCTGGTGAGGCCAGAGCGCCGCCTCCTCCTCAGTCCACCCTTCTCCAGGCAATCCCGACGGTAGCGTCGTAAAAATTGTGGCTTCCATCCAGCCAGAAGCCGCCCCCGAGGCACAGGCCCAGCGCCGGCGTCAGGGCCCACTCTGCCTCCAGCCTTCCGCCCGGACCGTAGCTGCTGCCCTGCTCGGTGCCCTGCTCCACCGTCCATCGGCCCCAGGCAACTGTCCAGGTTGGACCGGCAAGGATGGCGATTTTTCCGGCGCGCAGTCCCAGTCCGCCCAGCACCCAGCCGCTCTGCAGGGTGGCCGCCTCACCGCCTCCTCCTCCCACCATCCCTGCATAGCCGGTGCGAAAAGACAGCCGCCAACGCCCGGCTCCCTCGATGCCGATGCCCAATCGCAGACCTCCACCCGTGGCCCCCGGCCGCCCACCCGCAGCCCCCAGCCCGCCCTCCAACCGCAGCTGCCATCCCGGCTTTGAAGGCGGCGCTTCCAGCTCGGCCAAGCTGTCTCCGGGGCGCCAATACCGGGTTGCCCGCACCTCGCCCTGCTCCCCCAGCCACTGCAGCACCACCGGCCGATTCCCCTCCAGCTGCTCCTGGAAGCGGCCGTCCACCTGTACCCAGCCTTCTTGCGGCTTGAGGCGATGTACAACGGCGATCCCGATTGTTGCGTCCGAGCCAACAATCGTCGTCATGTGTTGGTGGATCCGAGCGGCACCCTCAGGAGAAAGAGGCTCGTTCAGACAGTCTAAAAGCGCCTGAAGGGCAGACTCGGACCCTGCTTGGTCAAGCTGGGCAAAAAAGGCGGATTGTCCCACCGGTGTGGCACAGGGAGAGGCCAGGGCCAGGGAGCCAAGCAGCCACATCCGTCCCTCCTAACCGGCTGGCCAAAGATCGTGGCCAGCGATACGGGTACATGCTGGAGGAGCAGATGCGTCGGATCCCCTTTTTGTTGGCAGGTTTGTTGGCGGCCTGTGACGCGACCTGGAAAACCGACCGGGTGGACGCCGACGGGGATGGTTTTACGGTGGCCGACGGGGACTGCTGGGACGCTCCTTTGGGGCCCGTAGCAGGGGGACCGGTGGGTCGGGAGATCCATCCCGATGCGGAAGACGCGTGGTACGACGGCATCGACGCGGACTGCGCCGGCAACAACGATTTTGACAAGGATGGGGATGGCGAGGCGAAGATCCCGGCTGGTCCTGATTGTTTTGATGCGGTGGACGATGGGAATGGTTTTGTCAATCGGGTGGATGGCCTGGTTCCTTCCAGCGTCAACACCGCTGCAGAAGAGATCTTCTACGACGGCACCGATCAGAACTGCGATGAGTACGACGGCTACCAGGAGGGGGACCAATTTGACGGGGACCAGGACGGCGATGGCTATTTGGTAGCCGACTATGCCTGGGCAGTGACCGGCATGGAGGCCGGGGATTGTGACGACACCAATGGAGCTGTTTTCCCTTACCAGGAGGAAGATGTTTGGTATGATGGGGTAGATCTCAATTGTGATGGGAACGATAATGACCAGGACGAGGACGGCTATCCCTGCACCGCACCCGCCGATGCCGAAGGCTTCTGTGATGGCGACTGCAACGACACCGACCCGACCCGGAAGCCCGACGCCAGCCTGACGGAGGTCTGGTACGACGGCCTCGACCAGAACTGCGATGGCAACGACGGGGATCAGGACGGAGACGGCTTCTGGATCACCGGCTATGCGGCCCTGGCCGGTGTGCCGCTTCCTGACTTTGCCAGCGATGGAGATTGTGCGGATGATCCCCAGGAAGTTCCGGAGAGCCAGAATGGCTTTGCGCCGGTAGACGCCGCGGATCGCTACCCGGGTGCAGTCGAACGCTACTACGACGGCGTGGATGGCAATTGCGACAGCGCAGACGATTTTGATCAGGACGGCGATGGGGAAGATGTAAGCGCGTACCCCAATAATGGGCTTACCGGTCCAGACTGCAACGATCTGGACGCGGCTATCAACACCGCCGCCTCCGAGGTCTGGTACGACGGGGTGGACCAGGACTGCGATGCCTGGGACGACTACGACCAGGACTACGACGGCGACCGCCGCAGTGGCTCCGGCGGCCTGGACTGTGCCGACACGGACGCGGCGATCAGCAGTATCGAGGCTGAGCATTGCGAGACCCCGACCACGGACGATAACTGTAATGGCCAGCTAAACGAGCAGAACGCCACCACCTGCACCAATTACTATGCCGATGCCGATGGGGACGGCTTTGGAGAGGAGACGGACATCGCCTGCTGGTGTGCGACCTCGGACCCGTACACCATCCTGACCACGGCCAACCCCGACGACGACTGTGACGACGATCTGCCTGCGGTCTATCCGGGCGCTCCCGAGCTCTGTGCCACCCCCTACGACGACGACTGCGACAGCACCACCAATGAAACCAGCGCGGCCGACGCGACCACCTGGTACGACGACGACGACGGGGACGACTACGGCGATCCGGCGGATTCCACCCCCTCCTGCACGCAGCCCAACGGTTTTGTAGCCGACAATACGGATTGTGACGACACCCGTCGCAGCCGCTACCCCGGCAACCCCGAGGAGTGCGACGACCTGGACAATGACTGCAACGGCAGCATCGACGACGGCCTGATCCTCTACTACAGTGATGCCGACGACGACAACTTTGGCGATAGTACCGAGCTGGGTACCTGTCACGACGATCAGGTCACCAACGCCGTGACCGATGCCACGGACTGTGACGACGGCGAGGAATTTGTGTATCCGGGCGCGCTGGAGATCTGCGACCTGTTGGCGAATGACTGCGCGAATACTGGCTGGGTAGAAACGGACGAAGATGGTCTGGTTTCGCAGATCACGTCGGCGGGCGTGGCCAGTAACCTTTCCTGGAACAGCACCACCACCTCCATCGTGGTGAGTGCGGTGGCGGGCCAGGATCTGACCATTCAGGTTTGCCGCGGCACCTTCTATCAGCCGCTCAGTTTTTCCGCCTCTGGCTCCCGGGACATCTCTGTTGTCGGGCTTCATGGGGCAGGGGAGACCGTACTCTCAGGAAATGGAAGCTATTTCGGGCCGTTGGTATCGGTTGGAAATGTTTCTAATATTGTTCTTTCTGGCCTGACGCTCACCGGAGGTGTGGGTGACAACAGTGCCTACGGTGCCGCGGTGCGCCTTGCGGCTGCACCCGCCAGCCAGGGTAGTGCCGCCACGCCAAACCTGACCTTGGAGGACTGTATTTTGTCGGGCAATAGCGACGACAATGGCGCCGCCATCGCGGTCGGGGACTCGTCCAACACCGGAAAACAGGCGGGCTATCTGGTGCTCGACGGAACCCAGGTGAGCAACAACAGCGCCTCTGCACGGGGCGGGGGCGCCTATGTCTTTGATGGGGTTTTGGATTGTCGGGGAAGTGCCTCGGTCTACTCCGGTTTCCATGGAAACTCGGCGACGACGGCGGGCGGGGCGGTCTATCTGGGAGGCACGGGATCGTTGATCGCCACCTCCTGTGATTTTGGCTCTTCCAGCGTGGATAATAACTCGCCCAACGATGTCGCAGGAACTTCGATGACGGCGGTTTCTTACCTGGATGACGTAACAAAAACCTGTACGGCGAGCGGCTGTAACTAGAGGCCTTCGGCCCGCTTTCGCAGCCGATCCAGCAGGCTCCCCATCGACGAAGCGGCGATCCGCTTCTGCACCCACTCGGGGGTATAGATTTTCGTCTTGTTGCGCGTATGGTAGGTGAGCAGTTGGGCATCGCCATAGGGGTCCACACGGTAGGAGCCATCGGCGGATAGAAGGATGTTTTCCTTGGTGGTGTCGAGGGTGTAGGTGCACCAGTTTTCGGCTTCGTTCCAGTGGTAGCGGATGTGGAAGTCGCCCCCCCAGCCCAGGATGCTGACCGTGTACTGCACGGCAAAGTCCCAACGGCTCTGCCGGTCGTAGACGGTGGCGGCCTTCAGATCGCTGCTGTCGTTGACCCTTGCTTCGATATCCAGGATCGCCGTCCATAATTTCTGTGCTGTAGTCTTCACTACAACCAAGCCGAGGGCATCACTGCCGCCCTCATCGACGGTGGCGCGCACGACCACCTCACCCTGGTTTAACTGGGATTTTTCCACTTCCGAGGGGGTGACTGAGGGAGGGGCGGCCAGCGCCAGGGAGAGCCACAGCATCCGGTCGCTTAACCGGTACCTTCCCGGCACACCGGCTGCAGTGGGCAGCTGCCGCAGATCTCCGCCACAAAGCGCCCGGCGCAGCCCTCCGAGATACCCAGGTGCGCCAGCGCAAAGTCGTAGCGCACGGGATCTCGCGGGCAAAGCTCGGCAAAGGAGGCGGTGATCTCCTCGGCTGTGCGCCAGCCCGCGTCTTTTCGCCCGGTGAGCCCGACCAGCCGCCCGATGCGGCTGACGTGGGTGTCCACCGGGGTGAGCAATTGGGAGGGATCCAGGTGGGTCCAGATACCGAGATCGGGAGCTTCCTGGCGCACCATCCAGCGCAGGTACAGCCACCAGCGCTTGCAGGCGCTGCCGTCCTCGGGGGAGGGGAGCCAGGTGCGGAAGCCCACACTCCACTGATCCATGGGCAGCGCCACTCTTGCCCGCAGCCGTTGAATGCCGCCGCCCAGCATTTTTTTCGGGGGACCGGGCTCAAAAGCGGCGCCGATTTTTCCAAAGTCCTGGCGAACACGCTGCATCATGCGAAAAAGCCGCGCGAAGTCGGGGTGCCGGTTCCACCGGTAGAGGACAGGCCGGAGCGCCTCCTCCTCCTCCGACCCAAAGCCATCTACAAAGAGTGTGGGACCACCTTTTTCAGCCATCAGCAGCAGGATTTTCTCAATCACCGGGGCAAAAAGCTCCACCCGCCCGTAGGCCAGCATGGCGGCGAGCAGCCCGACGATCTCCTGATCGGCCGGGTCGCCAAAACGCCTGGGGAAACGCAGTGGATCCCGCGCCAGCCAGCCCTTGGTATCCTGCAGAAGCAGTCCATCCAGCCGCTGCTGCAGCGCCCTGTCCACCACTCAGCGGCGGCGGCGTAGCGCCAGCAGGCCGATCAAGGCCAGGGGGCTGCCCATGCCGCTGCTGCTGCAACCCGCCGCATAGCCGGTGTCAATGATTGTGTCGGGAACCACGACTTCTACCATGTCCGGATCGGAATCCAACACACCATCCGTCACGACAAGTTCGAAGCGATAGGTGCCGGGAACGGTCACATCGAACTCGGGGCCGTCGGTGTCGGCCTTGCGCAGCTCGATCGGCGGTCCCGAGTACTGTGTCCACTCAAAACCCAGGGGATCCCCGTCTTCATCGCTGGAGGCCGAGCCGTTGAGCACCACCACATTGCCGACGTAGGCCATCAGCGGGAGGCCCGCCTCGGCCACCGGAGCGGCTGCCTGAAGTCCCGAGCAGAGCAGTAGTAACATCGGCTTCGTCATAACACGCCTCGCCGCTACGTGCCCGTCTGGCGCGGGGGCCGGATTCGGGCTAACAGGGCCATTGATCCTGTGGGGTTGTCTATGTCCTTCTTTGATCGTATCTCGAACCTCTGGAATGGCTTCTGGAGCCTCTGGATCTCCGACCGGGAAAAGGCCAACCCTGAGGCTGTCTACGAGGCCGCCATCGATGAGCGGATCAAAAAGCACCACGAGCTGAAGAAGGCTGTGGGTGGCATCGTGTACCTTCGCAACAAGGTGACGGCCGAGCTGGAAGGAAAGGAGAAGGAGCTGAAGGAGGTCAACCAGCAGCTTCCGATTGCTTTGGAGTCCAACGACGATGAAGTGGCGCTGATTCTGTTACAGCGCAAGAATGAGCTGGAAAAATCCATCGAGCAGCTCCAGGTGGACAAGCAGAAGGTGGAGGTACAGGCCACCGACGCAAAGAATGCGCTGGTGCAGTTCAAGGGTGAAATCGACAAGCTCAAACGCGAACGCGACGAGATGCTGGCCAAGAAGGCCACCGCCGATGCCCGCATCAAAATCCAGGAAAGTCTGGAGGGTCTGTCCACCGACGCCGACATCAAGGCCCTCGAAGGGGTACGCGAGCACATCTCCCAGCTCCAGGCCCAGGCCGACGTGGGCACGGAGATTCAGGGCGAGTCTCTGGAAGCGCGCTTGAAGAAAGTCAAAGAAAAAACTGCGGATTCTACCGCCCGCTCTCAGCTTGACGAGATGAAGCGCCAGCTGGCCGCTCAGAAAGCGGCCACTGAGGGTGCGGTCAAGAAGACGATGTAGCATGTCTGCAACCGCCCGTTTTCGGGCTCAGGTCTCTGACTGGCTTATGGAGCAGACCCCCCAGGAGCGCCGCCACATCTCCTTCTTCCTCCTGGCGGTGGCTCTTTATTCTATCCATTTTGTGGTCTTCTGTTGGCCGCAGCCCTTCTTTATTGAAGACAGCGCCATCTCTTTTGCTTATGGAAGGCACCTTTTTCAGGGAGAGGGGCTGGTTCCCTTTGCGGGAGGGGAACGCATCGAGGGCTATTCCAATCCGCTGTGGACGGCCCTGATTGGCCTGACCTGGTGGCTGGGCGCAGAAGTCTGGTATTCCTCAAAGATCCTGGGCTATGTCTTCGGGATCATGACCATGTGGCTGTCCTACCTCATCGCTCGCCGGGTGCGTCCGGGGGAGCTGGACGCGGCGCCACTTTTGGGGCCCTTTTTGTTGGCAGGCTCCACACAGTTTGTGCTCTGGAATGCCTCTGGCCTCGAAAATCCTCTGTTCAATCTACTTTTAGCGTTGGGGATCTACGCCACCATCCGCGAGAGTGAGGACAATCGGGTCTTCCCCTGGTCGGCCTTGGCCTGGTTGGGCCTCTGCCTGACGCGCCCCGAGGGGGTGGCCTATGCGGCTGTGGGGCTGGTAGGGCGCCTCGCCGTGACTCTCTGGGCTACGTTTAAGCCTGGCGCCACGCAGCGATGGAAAGGCTGGGTGGCACTCCTGCTCTGGATCCTGTTGTTGGTCGGGCCTTTTGCGGCCTACCAGGCCTGGCGCTATGACTACTTCGCCTGGATCTGGCCCAATACCTACTACGCCAAGGAAAAGGCCTTCCGTCCCTTCAACTGGGGTGGCGGAGGTTGGCCCAAATTCCGCGAATATATGCTCCAATATGGGATCATTTTTGCGGCTCCTGCATTGGCGATGGCGACGCTGGGGATGGATCGGCTGCGCCGGGCCCTGGGCTACATTTTGTTGGTGGGTCTGGCGATTCTGGTGCTCTGGGATGGAAAAATGGGGATTCCCGCTTCCTTCCAGAACCCGGCGCTGCGCTGGCTGGGTGCCAACTGGGTAAACATGCGGGTGTGGTACATCCTGGGCATCGGGGTGTTTACGGGGCTCGCCACCATGGGGACAAAGGGCTGGGAAGCCCGCACCATGCTGTGGGCCACCTGGTGTACCGCCCTCTTTTTCCAGATCTTCTCCGGTGGAGACTGGATGAAGGGCTTCCGGTGGTTCTCTCTGGCCTCCGTGCCGCAGTTCACTCTGATCGGGGTGGGACTCTATGCGCTGGCGGAGCTGATTCCCAAGGCAGAAAAGCGCATCCTGGGCCAATTTCCCGCCGCGGTGATCTACGCTGGTGTGGGCACTTTTGCGCTGGTCTGCGCCAACATCCCGCACTCCTACGATTTTGCCCTGGACGCGGAAACGGCGGTGCGCGATGTGCACCAACGGGTTCGCTACATGACGGGGGTTCAGAAAAAACTGGCCTTGGACCAGGTGACGCTCCTGGACGTGGACATGGGGGCGCACCTCTGGTACACCGACTGGACCATCCTGGATCTTGCCGGTCTGGTGGATGTACCGGTAGCCCGCCACGACTGGCAGAAAGCCTTTACCGAAGACTATATTCTGGCGGAGTACCGTCCGGAATTTGCGCATGTTCACGGTGCCTGGGCACGCTCCACCCGCGTTACCGATCAGCCCGGCTTCAAAGAGGACTACCTCGAAATTCCCGGCTATCCGACCGGCGGCCGTACCCTCCATGTGGGCAACCACATTCGGAAGGATCTTGTGGTGGGCAAGGTCTACAGTGGCCCTCCCGATCGCTGGATCCGCTTTGGACGTCCTCTTCTGGAAGATCTGGCGCCGAGCCCGGTTGTGGGCGAAGCCGTCGTGCCGGTAGATGGATCCCCTGACGTCGTGGTGCCCGAAGGGGGGTGGCCAGCCCCCGGAACCGGAGCGCCGCCAGTGCCGCGTGCTGGAGAAGTGGTTCTGGAAGGCTGGGATATTCCCTCGCCCCAGGTGGCGCCGGGCGGTAAACTCTATGTGGATACCACCTGGACCGCAGCGTCGGTGAAGAATTTCCGGGTCCACGTCTTCCTCTACAACGAGGCAGGAGACGTACATTCTGCTGAGCTTTCTCCCGCTTTTGATTGGTATAAGGCGGAGAAGTGGAAGATGGACGAGCATGTGTATGGGCGCTGGGGTGTGCCCATTCCCGAGGACATGCCGCTGGGACGTTGGTCGGTTGGGATTGTTCTGTTGACCGAAGCCTTGGGAGAGGTGCTTCCGGCCCAGATTGCTTCCAGTCCGGCCCGCTACATGGTGGGCGAAGTCCACCTGGACACGCAGGTGGAAATCGTCAGCTTTGAAGATGCACATCGCCGTGCCGCCGATGTGCTGGATCTGGCCATCTCCCGTGCGGGGGCCGGCGACTGCGAGGCGTCGCAGGAGGGCTGGAACAACGCCCGCCGCCATGTGCTGCGCGACGTGAAGTGGCAGGAGGAGAAGGAGCCCCGCTGGACCACTGCCATGGTTCACTGTCTGGTAGAGCGGTCTGCCAAGCTGACGGATCCGGAGGAGAAGGCTGTCCCGTTGATGTTGGCATGGCGCCTGGATCACAACAACGCACGTCTGTTGGCCGCGGTGACGCCCTTAGGCGAGCAGCTGGAAGCGATCGGCGATGCCCGCGCGCTCAGTGGGGACTGGGAGGGGGCCTTCCGCGCCTTTTCGGCGGCGGTGAAGGTAGACGCCCGCCGCTCCTGGGCACGTCGGAAGGCAGAAGAGTGTCGCGATCGGCGTCTGGGTCTGAAGCCCAAGGATTTTACCTGGGAGAAGAACCTCTTTCCCTTTGAGGAGCCCCCCGCCAAGAAGCCCAAGCTGCCGGTGCGTCCGGTGGGGAAGCCCAAGCTTGAAGATGCTCCTATTCCCGACGACCCCGCCGAGGTGCCTGCGGGAGAGTAGCGGGAAGTGCTGCTTCAGAAGCGCATTTTTAGTAGTGACTCACAACAGAGTCACTACCACTTCCCGCTCAGCATCAGGCCGCCGGGCATAAAGCTGACCTGGGTGTCCACCACGGTGATGACCACGCCGGTCCCCGCCAGCAGGCCCCCCGCCGCCATCAGCCCGATGGTGGCGAAGCGTCCGCCGTTGAAGCGTCCTTCCATGGCATCCGCTTCTTCGCGCGACACTGTTCCAGGGAAGGCATTTGCCGCCTGGATCTCGGACCATGCCGGGTTTACCAACAGAAAATTGGTGGCGACGCCGCCCAGGATCAGGGCCGCTCCCCCGCCGGTGATGGCCAGGCCGGGAATGTCGATGCCGCCGCCTTCTTTGGGTGCCTTGGGCTCCCGGGGTTCCCGCGGAGGCTTGGGCTCGCGGGGCTCGGCGGGGGGCTTGTCGTTGGTGGCCTGGGCCGGCTCGGGCCGTTCCTTGGGCGGCTTTGGCTCCCGCGGGGGCTTCGGCTCCCGCGGGGGCTTGGGGGGCTTGCCGCCCTTGGTGTCCGCCACGGCGGCGGGGTAGCTGCCGCCGTTGCAGGGAGCCAGCCAGTCAGGCGGGGGGGTACCAAAGCTGTACCAGGCCCCGGTCAGGCTGCCATCTCCGCAGCGGAGTTGGATAAAGTGGCTTCCCAGATAGATGTTGTCAAAGGGCTCGTAGCGCTTCCCATCGACAAAAATCATCACGTCGCCCGGATCTTCGGGCAGGCCCAGGGCCACCTGCTCTTTGCCCCGCTGCTCCTCGGCCAGGGCATAGAAGACGTCCTGGGGGTCGGTTTCGGGCAGGATCTCGACGTCTGGTGCAAAACCGGGAGAGATCACCAAGGCTTTTCGCCACCAAGCCATGGCCAGGTCGATGTCCTGCTTTTCCCGGTAGTCAATCACCCCCTGCCAGAAGTACAGCCGCGCGAGGTCGGGGTTGGAAATCAGGTTCCCGGCTTTGGGGGCCATGCTCTCTGCGCTGCTGAGCGCGGCGCGCGCCGCGGTCCAATCCTTCGCCAACAACGCGGTCTTTGCCGCGGCAAGGCTGCCAGAAAAATCGGCCTCCTGGGCCCAGAGGCTGCTCAATAAACAGAGGCTGAGGATCATCGACACTCCGTCTTCTCCCACTCCGTAGAACGGAAGGTATAGAGGCAGGTTTTCCCGTCCTCTGCTTTGAATTCGGCGCGGAGGGCGGAGCCGCCTCCCGTGGGGGTCACCTTGGAGCGCAGGGTGCCCGGGCTCAGGTCCCTCAGATTAAAATATCCTGTTCCATCCCACTCTTTTTTTAGTCCGGTCACCGAGCTAAGCTCGACCTCGGCTACCGGCTCGGGGATCTGAAGCACGATGGCTGCCTTCCCCGCAACCACCGGGCTCCAATCGGGTGCTGTACTTCCCTTGGGAAGTGCTTTTTCTGCCGGAACTGGGACAGGCGGGGTCTCGGGAGGGGGGCTGCCTCCCTGCATCCGGGACCACGCAAAGTAGCTCGCTCCCACCGCCAGCACCAGCACCAGCGAAAAACCAGCCAGCGCGCCGATGATCTTGCCACCCATGCCTGCCTTCGGGGGCTCAGGCCGGGGAGCTTCCGTCGGCATGGGGACAAACACGGTGCGCTGCTCGCTGCGCGGAGGTGGATCAATACGGGGTGTAGCTTTGGGCTCTTCCACCTTGGCTTCAGGCCGTTTGACCGGCTCTTCGCGAGCAGGAGCCAGATCCACGGTCGAGCGTACAGGCGGGTTTGCGCGCAGGTTCTCGGGGGGAGAGGGCGGAGTGGGCAGCGCCGCTTCGGGCGGGATCTCCGCCGGGCGGTTCGCCTTTGCGCCGCTGATAATTTTGGGGGCGCTGGTCTCCTGGCGGGTGGCCTCAAAGCGGGCAGCGATGCTGCGGCCGCTGGTGGTCAGCGAGGGTGGCGTGGGGGGCGGCTCCAGCAGCTCAGGGGGGGCCTTGAACAGCTCCTCTTCGGCCTCCTCAGGGGCGGGGGCAGGCGGCTTTGGGCGCGGCCCGGTGCCGTCGGGCGGGGGAGTGCCAAAAGAGCTGCTGTCTTCCACGACGATGGAGCCGGTCAGCGGATCGTTGGGATCCGCTTCCACCTGGTTGGAGGCCATGATCTCCCGGACACGCTCACGCGAGAATCGCTTGATTCCCGCATCGCGGACCTGTTCGGCGAGCAGCTCCATCTTCTCGATGACGTCCGAGGCCGAGGGCCGCTGGGTGGGCTCGTAGGCCAGCATCGCCCGTAGAAAATCATGGGCTTCTGGGCGGATATCTTCGGGGAGAGGACTCATGTCCACCACCGGCCGTCCGTTCTCGTCCACCTCAGTCAGCCGCTGCTCCAGGGTGGCGTCGTATTTCTCTTCCCGAAGGTAGATCTTCCCAAATGCCTTGAGGGTGAGCAGCTCGTAGAGGGTGACCCCCAGGCTGAAGATGTCCCCGGCGGGCGCGTCAGGCTCGGCCAACATCCGCTCCGGTGCCATGTAGGCCTGCGAGCCGAAGGCCAAGGCCTGGGTTTTGGCCTCCCGATCCTCAAAATTGGCGCGTGCGGTGCCGAAGTCCAGTACCTTGACCTCTCCCTCCGCCGTGAGCATGGCGTTGCTGGGCTTGATGTCCCGGTGGATGACGTGGAGCGGCGCCCCACCCTGGAGGGGGCTGTGGTTGTAGGCGGCATCCAGGGCCGCCGCCATGGCGCCGATGGTCTCAAAGATGCTCTTGCGCGGGAAGGGGAGGTTGTGCTCCCGCAGCCAGGTGGCGGTGGTTTTAAGGTCTACGCCCTCCAGGTACTCCATGACGATGGCGCACTGGCCGCTGATGGCGGTCAGGTCCTCCACGCGGACGATGTTGCGGTGTCGGATACGTCCCAACAGCCGTGCCTCGTCGCGCGATCGCATGACAATCTCGTCGTTGTCCAGCCATCGCCCGTGCAAAAGCTTGATTGCAACAACAGAAGAGAAGCCATCCCCGGTGACCATCTCGGCGAGGTACACTTTCCCGAAACCGCCCTGGGCGATCTCCCGGAGGAAGCGGAATCGGCGCCTCGGTTCCATGAAGTCCTTCTCCGGCCCGTCAGCAGCGTCCCCGGGAGTCAAGGGCCATCGCCCCCGGGCCAGCGTTGCGGACTATACCGCGAATGGGGCAGTTGTGCCCGTGTTCGCAGACAGGTCAGCCTCCTTCGTTGCAGATTCCTGCGTCCCCAAAAGCAACTTCCGCCACGAGGTGGAGCAGCGCCGCCCAGGTCAGGGTGCGCTCCTCAATTCCGGCGTACTTCTGCTTGACCTTAACCCAGGACCAGCCACCTCCGAGAAAGTCGCTCCCGTAGGGAGATTCCCGGTTGATCAGCGTCTGCTGGCTTCCGGAGAGGATCGCGGCAAAGGCCATCCGGGTGGCGTCGGTGGCTGGCTTGGAGTTGAGGTCTGCGGCGGTATGTACCGCCTTGATCACCGCCTCTTCGTACCATTCCTGGGGCTCCAGCTTGTCGGCAGCCCCGAAGTTAATAGGCTTCAAGGAGCCACTTTTGTCTTTGGTGACCAGGAAGCGCATCGCCGCATAGCGGATGGGCACCCTCTCAGCCCGGCACAGGGAGGTCTGAAGATAGTCCTGGTTGTCCGCATCTTCCAGGCGCTTCTTGATGATGTTGTTCCCTGCATCTGCCTCGACCTGGTACTCCTGGTTCATCTGGTTCATTTTTTTGCTGATCGTCTCGATCTCCGCCTCGTCAAAGCCCATCTCCTTAAAATTCTCGGCGCGGTTGGGCTTGAGGAAGGCCATCGTGGCCAACCGGTCGGGGTACTTGGTTGCGGTCACCACCTGCCCGCGGGAGGGGGCCAGATCCTCCAGTGCGGCCAACGCACAGGAGCCGACCCCAAAAACGGGAAGGCAGAGCAGCAGAATAATCGTGCGCCAGTTCATGCCTCAACCACCGTGTTTCTTGAGTTCATCGCGGGTGGGGATATTGAAGGATTCACAATAGCCGCCGGTCACCAGCTCGGCGTAGGGCTGGAACTCCTCGGTATTTGCATAGTTCAAGCCGTAGAAGCAGGCCGCCAGAATGTGCTGGGCGATAATCATGTGGACGTAGTGCTGCGTCTCAAAACCCAGGCTGGCATCGGAGTTGCAGCGCGCATTTGGATCGTAGCCCTCCTCGGAGGAGGGGCGCACGGTACAGGTGAGGTTCGCGCCGATAAAGTCTGCGTTCCGGGCCTGGCCACCACGTACTTTGGTGCGCCAATTGGTGTAGGACCACTTCAGGTTGTAGGCGTTCTTTTTGTTACCCGGAGTGTAGGGCGAGTTGTCATAGCCGGCATTGTGGGAGGCGATCACCATCTGCACCACCGAGCCTGAGGAGCGCAGGTCGGCGTCCATAAAGGCCTTTTTAAGCAGCTTTGCGGCTCCGTCCGTAGAGGCATCCAGTTCAGCGCGTTGATCTACCTCGCATTTTTCGATGAGGCAGCCCAGGTTTTTGGTACCCCGGTTGATATAAATTGCGTTCTTGATGACCCCAATAGGGGGGGCCTTGTCCGGGTTCCACACGTCCGGTCGCCCGCGGATACGGCAGTCCCGAATCGGAATTTCCGCCTGGTTGGCGATCTCGGGAAGAAACTGCCACCAACCCGACGCACAGACCAGGTTGCCCTTAGTCAGGCCCTGGTAGCCACTCTCCTGGTAGGGGATAGCGGCCAGGACATCCGGCAGGTCATTTTTGCGAAGGACGCGCAAGACATGGGCGTAGCTGGCGGCAACTTCATCGAGGCGACGCCAGAAACGGTAGGCTTTGGCGTGCGCACCCACGGAACGTTTGACCCAGTCCAGCAGGGTCTTGTCCCACAGCTTCTGGTCGTCCTCCAGCTTGGACCAGCCCGCGGCCTTGGCATTGTCGCGCATAAGGAAGATTTCGAAAGCCGCTTCTACCCCTTTGAACTCGGAGCCGTCGATCTTGACGGCGTTGACCTCTGTGGCCAGGTATTCGTCCAGCTGGGTATGGACGTCGAAGAATTCCTGGCCGGCTACCGAGGGTCCCAGTGGCTTCGGCGGGTCATAGAGGATGGCGAAAGCCAGAATCCCCACGGTCATGGTGGTGAAAAAGAGCATCCCCATCATCGTGGGGATGAGCCACACGGGAATACCCCGGTTCACCTTGATCTGTTTTACCTGGGAGGGGCGGCTCTTGGAGGGATCCCCGGTGTTGCCCCCGGGCCCCCCCGAGGTGATGGCGCCGCGTTGCCACTCGCCCACCCGCTGAGCACGTACAAAAATACAGGTGCCCCCTCTTCCCGGCGGTCCCAGGTGAATGGCATCGCCATTGGATAGGTACACGGCCCCCCGGATGGGCTGCACTTCATTCCAGTTTACATGCTCATGCGGGGAGACCCGCACCTGCAATTTCCCGATCGGAGCTACACTGACCGATGCGCCATTATAGGCCGTAAAGACTGCCTGTCGATCATCCAGCCCCCGGTAGCCCTCCAGCCGCAGCCCGTCGGGACCAGGGTTGGCACCCACATGGATGGCGGGTCCGAGCAGTACCAAATCCCCGCGACTCGCAAGTGGCCCATCAATAAAACGTAGGATTATGTCCCAACGTTCAAGACCGTTCATGTACGCCTCAGTACGAGGCGAGCGTCAGCGTTGGGGTTGCGGTCCTCCAGGATGTGGTGCGGCCCGAGCATCACCCCATCCAGGAAGAGCTGCCAGTCTCCCGCCGGCAGATCCAGTAGCTCTGCCGCCCCATCTATCAGCCAGGCCATCGGGACTGCAGTATGCACGGGGGTGCGTAGGCGCTGGCCGTCGGCGGTTTCTACGCTCACCCACAGACTGCGACCAGGCACAAAATGAAGATAGAGTGTTTCGTCAGAAGAAACAGATTCCAGCTTCAGGTCGGCAGGCAGTGGACCACTACCACCTCCTAGTCGATACCAGCCCAAAAGGCGCCCGTCCAGACCGGTTCGGGCAGGAATGATCCGCCCGACGAGGGTTGCAGCGGCCTCAGCCAAGGTGGCACCCGTCGGGAGGCGAATTTGCTGGGCAGCAAGGCCAGGAGCGCGGGCAATTTTGTACGTTCCTACATTTCCACCTGTAGCAGGGCGCGGGTTGTCCGCCACCCGATGACGCCCCAGGCGGGGCGCGGGGGCCGCAGGCAGCCCAACGGCCACCGCTGCCGCTGGCGCGGCGGGGGCCACCGCTGGCGGTGTCGGCGCCGGACGCGGCGGGGTTGGGGGTGTAGGAGAGCGCAGAGGTATGACCCGGGTCTGGTCGGTGTCGATCTTCGCTTCGGGTGCAGTGACCTCGGGTTCTTCCACCGGCGTGCGTGGAGCACTTGGCGTGGAGGGAGTAGCGGGACGTGGTGCGGTGGCGGGGGGGGCCGCCATCGTTGCCGCTGGCGGCACCGTCGCAACCGGTATGGCAGTAGTAGCCACAGGCGGGGAGGGGGCAACCGTGGTAGCCGCCACTGTGTTCGAGGGTGGTACGGGGGGGGGCACCACAACCGGGGAGGAGAAGGCCATCGCAACTGGTGGGGTACTGGTCGTCGCAGCTGGAGGGGCACTGGTCGTCGCAGCCGGCGGGACATTGGACATCGTAGCTGGAGGGACATTGGCCGTCGCAGCTGGAGGGGCACTGGTCGTCGTGGCAGAGGATGTGTTGGCGAGCCCGGCCGGGCTGCTGCTTGGGCTGGCTTCCGGGCTCAGGGTTCGCATGCCGGGCAGCGGGGGAGGGGGGGGAGGCGCGGCCGGCATCGCAGCCGGTCGGGCCGCCGGCTGCACCATGGACAGCAGGTCAGCAAGGCCACCCCCGGCACTGCCCACGGGGGGAGGTGGCGGCAGTCCCGGCGACCGAATCGGGGCCTCGGCGGGCGTTGGAGGCTGTGGCAGCGGCGGCCGGGGAGCTTCGGTACTCTGGCGGCTGGGAGGGGTCCGCGCCACCCCCACCGGGGGGCGGACGGGCTCCGAGGGCCGGACAGGCTCCGGGGGGCGTACAGGCTCGGGGGGCGGCCGAAGGGGCTCAGGCTCAGGCAGCGAGGCGCCCGACAGGCTGCTGCCCGGCCCGATGGACATGGACTGCCGCGGGTTTGGACGGGCACCGCGGGGAGGGCCAGCATCGGGAGGGCGGGGTGCTTCTGGGGTGCGCGCGGGCGGTGGGCCGGCCCTCAGGGAGGCCGAGGAGGCGGTGAGGTCGGGGGGACGTGTTTCGGGGGGAAGACGGGAGGGGGG
>CAITDR010000680.1 GCA_903891165.1 uncultured Pseudomonadota bacterium | reverse complement strand
AGGATGCGGAGGCCGCCCTGGGCTTCCCCGTGCGCGACGCGGTGATCACCGTGCCCGCCTACTTCAACAGCCCACAGCGCGGTGCCACCGCTGAAGCGGGCGCATTGGCGGGCTTTAACGTGCTCTCCATCATCAACGAGCCCACCGCGGCGGCCATCGCCTATGGGGTGGATCGCCTGGGCGGCCGTCGCAAGATGATGGTCTTCGACCTGGGCGGCGGCACTTTTGATGTGACGGTGATGGAGATCAACGGCAACAGCCTGCGCACCCTGGCCACCGAGGGCAATGCGGAGCTGGGCGGGAAGGACTGGGACGACAAGCTGCTCGCCCATGTGGCTGAGACCTTCTCGCGGCAATTCGGCATGGATCCCCTGGATGATCCGCAGGTCCACCAGGAGCTGTACGAGCGGGTGCTCTCGGCGAAAATCGCGCTGTCTAACAAGCTGCGGGTGGTGATCCCCGTGAACTACGCGGGGAATCGTACGGTAGTCATCGTAACCCGCGAAGAGTTTGAGGATCTGAGCAAAGATCTGGTGGACCAGTGTGCGGACACCGCGTCGCTGGTGTTGGAACGGGCAAAGCTGCGCTGGGTAGATATCGATGATATCCTCTTTGCAGGCGGATCGACGCGTATGCCTGCCATCCATGCGCTGGTGAGTCGTCTGTCCGGGCGTGGTCCGGCCGGGGGGCTGAATCCCGACGAGTGTGTGGCCCATGGGGCGGCACTGGCGGGGGTTTTCCGGCACCGGCCCAACCACCCGGCCATCCAAAAACGTCCGGGGCGGGAGGTTTTCCGCAACCTGCCCGGCGATACCCCGTCGCTACCACCCGGTCCGCCGCAGAGTGGGCTACCCTCGGGGGTCAGCATCGTGGACGTGGCCACCCATCCGCTGGGAATTGTGGCCCTGGACGGCAGCAACCGCGAGCAGATCGTCACGTTGATTCCGCAGGGAGTTCCTCTTCCTTTTGAGAAACGGCGTCGTTTTGCATACGCCTACGATAACCTGACGGCGGTGCGGGTGGAGGTCACCGAAGGGGTTGGCGAGAACCGCGACGAAGTGACGGTGATTGGCGAGGTGATCCTCGACAACCTGCCGCCGCGTCCGCGTGGCACCCCGATCGAGGTGGTGTACCGCTACACCGTCAACAATATTCTGGAAGTGGACGTCATCGATGTGGAGACCCGCGCCGCACGGAAGGCCCGCATCACGCTGAAGGGTGGCCTGAGCCCGCGCGAGATGGAGGCGGCCATGCACCGCGTCGCCATCGCAGCGGTGCATTAAAGCTGGGCCTTTTTACTTCCGGCCGGTGATCCACCGCTCAAAAAAGAGCGGGTACAAGGCGAGCATTCCCCAAGAAAACATCCCCAGGTCCATGGTGTAGAAGATGCCCAGGTGCATCCCCACGCCAAAAATCGCCCAGTAGGGGGCAAAACGGGTGAAGATCAGCGGGACGGAAAGCTCCAAAAGAATTGTTCCCCAGCCCATCATTCGCAGGGGCCAGGTCCAGCTCTGCATCGCAACCGGGTCCATGTGGGCGGCCAGGGGATCGGTCATTACCCGGTAGAGCACCGGCGTGCCGCTGGTGGCCAGCCAGCCGGGTTGAGCCAGCAGTTTGCCCAGGCCCGCGGAGAGGTAGATGATCATGAGGAGGTAGCGCGCTAAATCCGCAGGCCATGCGGCGATGCGCTCCAGACGGGGTGCGCGGTTGAGTGACCAGAAGCGGTGGGCGTCGGAGAAGACCCAGATCAAAAGAACGGTACGGAGCACGCGGTCGATCGCCCGGTCGCCGGGGGAGTAGAGGTGCCCCACCTGTGCGTATGCTAAAATACCGATCACCAGCGCCGGTCGGTAGAGGATGCCCAGGCTGGCCAGCAGGAGACACAGGGCAGCCACACCAACGCCAACCAGCCCTGCTTGCGACGGAGGCAGGAAGGAGTCCAGGATATAGGCGCTGTCCTGGACACGGCTGATGCCGCCCTCTTGAAAGGGCACAAAGTAGTCATCCAAGAGCCCCAATTGCGCGACACGTCCCAGATCCAGGAGGATCATCCACGGTAAAAGAATCCGCAGCAGGGCCTGCGGGCGGGGGTCTTCGGTGCGGGCGCAGAAAGCCACCCAGCGCTGCCACAGTTCAGCCACCTTCTTCATGGCTTTCTTCCTGGGCATTGGGGTTGGCTTCGACAATTCGCGCGGTCCAGGAGGGGCTCTCGGCGATGATCCGGTGGTGCTCCTTGAGGTTGTCTCCCGGAAAAGGACCGTGTAAGGCGATCAAATCCACACGCTGTGTCTCGGGGAAGTCGGCACGCGCCGCCTGGACCACCCAGCGGGTCAGGCCGCGCCAATTCTGCGAGTCGGTAGACATCACCGTACTTTCCACCACCGGCCGCAGCCGTCGATTGCGAAAAACCGCTTCATTCCAGTCATACTCATTATCTACACTTCGGTAGATTATCCGATCATCGATGCGGATCTCCAGGCGCATCAGCTTTCCGGGGCCATCGCGGTAGAGGCTCCAGTTCTGGCTGACCCGGAAAGGCCGCTGGAGGGGGCCAAAAAAATCCAGGAGTGGATTGCGGACCTTGCGGGAAAGGTCATAAATGCCGAGACCCAGACCTCCCCAGAAAGGGCCGGCATTCTTCATCACCTTCTGCCGCTTTTCCGGGCGTTGCAGGCTACTATCCAGAAAATCCAGGCCCGGCGTTCCCAAGAGCAGAATCAGCAGCCCCACCGCCACAATCCCGGCGGCCCGGAGCGGATCCCTCATGGCTGGGCCCCGGCCAGGATCCAGCCTTCGATGGTGCCCAGCTCCCCGGCGCTCAGGTCCGCGTCGGGAGGCATTTTTGTTCCGTAGCCCCCCATGCTGGTGTGAGCCGCCGTCAACTTCAGCCAGAGGTAGCTGGAATCCGGGCTTCCGGGCTCCACAAGCACCATATTCTCCACCTGCTTGGAGCCCCGCTCCAGCCAGGTGGAGCCCTCCGCCAGCGACAGGCCCTCCGGAGCGGGCAAAGGCCCATGGCAGCGTACACATTGGGCATTAAAGATGGGCTGAACATCCGCCGCCAAGGAGGGCAGGGCGGCGACGCTCTCTTCGGGATCGCTCTCTTTTCCGGAGCTGCAGGCAAGTACAAAGAGCAGAGTCAAGGTGGGTCCTTTTCCTCTAGAAATAATACCTCACGCCGAGGGCAGGCGCTGTCCCAAAATGGACATCCTTGCCGAAGTCCAGGTTCAGGCCGATGTCGGCACTGATCCCCAGGTTGTCCAGGCCAAAGGGGAAGAACTCGACACCAACGCCCGGTGTGACCCGCGCGGCCGGGTCACCCCCGAAATTCTGCTGGTAGCCGCCGTAGACCGACCCATAAAAGTTCAGGTTGTCCTCGACCACCAGGGCATACAGCACCCGCAGGCCGCCCCCATAGCCGGCCTCCGCCAGGCTCGCATCCACACGAAAACCCGCGTCCAGCTCTAAAATAAGGTTCTGCGTGGGTTTTGCGAGCGGCAGCCCATAGCGCAGCGAGATCATCGTCAGGCTTCCGCCCTTGGTCCCGATGTCGATGGGCTGGTACAAACCCACCCCAATCCGGGAGCGGAGGTCTTTGGCCTGCGCGTCAGCGCTGAGAGCGAGCAGAGAGAGCAGCAGCATGCTCCGTGCATAACCTGTTTTCCTGTTGACGTGGCAAGAGGTTTCTTGGATGGCTGCTACCTTCGATCCAGAAGTAAGCCCACCACCGCCCCGCCGTCAAAAGTCGCCACCACCCGATGTACGTCATGCACGGGGGGCGGAAAACCCAGCAGGCTGCTCACCCAGCGCTCACCGGTCAACAACTGCGGCATAGTGTCCAGCTCCACGGTGGTCGGCACACGTACCTGCAACACGATGCCGCCGACGGTCACCGTCAGGGGAGCACCCTCGGGAAGGGGCGGGGCGCTGCCCTCCCAGCGTTCGCCGTCGCGCCACCACCAGGCTTCGGGCTGGGCCAGGGGGTCCACCCCCAAGGCGAAATTCGCACCCACTACATAAAGTGCCCGGTTGTGGACTGCTCCGCGCGCTATTGTTTTTGTACGGAGCCCCCAGCCGGAAATCCGGCGCAAATCCCCCATGCCCTCCAGCTCCCCAAAACGCAGCACGCCCTCCATCCGCAGGGGCCGCTGCCGCTCGGTTCCCGCCAATTCCAGGCGTCCGTTCAGCGATTCCCCGGACTGCACCAGCAGGCGGCAACGATCCGCCTCCTCCACCCAGCCCTCCCGTCCGGTCTGATAGGGGGCGATGGGAAGGCCCCAGCTACGATACTCCATGGGAATCAGGTTTGGTTCAAGAAGGAGAAGGCGCGTAGACAATTGCTCCCGCAACAGGCCGCTCTGGGCACTGGAGATCCGCGCCATCACCAGCCCCAGCGAGGCGGTGCTGCCGATCAGCCACTCGGCCTCCCGGAGGGGCTCGTTCCGTAAACCCAGACGGAGAAGGCCGATAACCAGCAGGAGAAGCACCGGCAGCAGCAGCCAGCGACGTGTCATGGGACCGCTGGCAAGGCGCGTGGATGGAAGCTGGGATTCCAGGGGCGGCGGGGCTCTGCAGCGCAGCCGATGTCCCGCCCCTCCAGGGCGGCGGCGTCCATCGCCGGGTCGGGTACCCAGGCATTGGGGAAGGTGGCGCGCAGGCTCTCCACGTCACCCCGACAGATGCGGTCCCGGACATCGGCCGGTAGGTCCGGCCGGAAGAGTCTTTCGGCGACGGTACGGCGCACATAGGTCAAGCTGCCGCTCTGGCAGCCGGGTTGGTCGGCGGCGGGCAGCCGATCGCAGGAGGAGAGGCGGGCGGGCATCGCCAGACCATGGGCGACAAACCACCAGTCGGCCCACAATAGCTCAAGTGGATTGGGGCTTACTGTTTCAATCTGGGACCAGAAGGCCACCACCGGCCGGGCCTTTTCGATGCCTTCTACCGCCTCTTTGCTGCCCTCCGCGGCGCGTTGTAATTCAAAGGTCCAGGCGTGGTACAGGCACTCGTCGTAGTAGCGACCGGCCTGCCCGCAGCCCGCGAGGGCTCCCCAGCGGTCCCCGGTAAAAGAAGCCGCTTCTCCCAGGGCAAAGTAGCACTCGGCCCGCCAACGTTCGGCGACGATCCGCTCGCAATGTTCTGCCGTCGCCTCGCGGGAATGGTTGCCCACCGCTGATGCCAGACATTCGTCGGCACTTTCTCCAGCGCGCTCGCAGCTCTCCAGGGCTTCGGGAAGCGGTGTCTCGGGGGCGATCCCCGTGCGGTAGGCCTCCCGGGGGTCCACGGCGCAGGCGATCGCAAAAATCAGGGACATAGATCGGTCCTTCCGGCGATCACGGCGTCCAGCTCGGGGTCGGGGGCGTAGAGCAGGAGCTTGGGCAGGGGACTGCCCTTGGGACAGGGGAAAGTCTGGGTGTCCCGTGCATAGTTGAGCAGGTCGTTGTAGGCGGCGATGCCGGTCTGAAGGCAGGCTTCCTGGCGCATCGGGTCGGTCACGGCGCGGCAGAGCGAGCGATCCAGGGGACGGATACCGCCGAGCACCCAGCGGTAGTAGGCGGACCAGGGGCGTGGGTCGGAGGGATCCAGGCCTGCTTCCTTGATTTTTACCTCTATCTCGGCCTCGTGTTCGCCGGGTCTGGTTCCCTTGATAACCGAGGTCCCAAAGGAGGAGGAGAGGAGGTGTAAGGCGCAGTCCTCCTGGAACTCTCCCGCCTTTTTACACAGGCTTGCATCCCGACGCTTCTCCGCCACCTGGAACCAGCACTCGCCGCGCAGGCGCTCCGAATGGATGCCGCCGCAGGGATCCTTCGGTCGCTTCTGGGCCGTCATCAAAAAACAGTCGTCCCGGTAGTCCTCCTCACGGATCTCGCCACATTCCCCCGTCTGGAGACCCTGCTGGTAGAGGTGGGCGTCGGAAGGCGGCTCTCCGCCACAGGCCAGGATCCACCAGAACATTTCAGCCGCCAGCGGGGTCGATGGTCTCCACCGTCTCAAAGCTGGCGTTGTCCGCCCCGATCACCCAGATGTCCACCGGCCCGACGGTCTCGCCGCTGTTCGGATCGTAGTCCAGGTGCCCGGAGGAGCCCTCCAGATCGATACCTTGGCCGGTTTCAAAGCTGGCTTTGATGGTGTTCCAGGAGGTGGCTTTGATGTCCAGCGGCTCTCCCGCCGAGATTTTCCGCAGCCCGCGCGCGGCGCCCAGGCCACAGATGCCATCGTCGTCCCCTTTGCAGGCGTCGGCCTCCTGATAGTTCGACCAGACCGTGCCGTAGATGCCCAGCCAAGCGGCGTCGTAGGCATAGGAGGTATAGGAGGAATCGTCGGCAGAGGCGGGTGAGTAGGCCGCTGAATAGGCTGCTTTAAAGAAGTCATAGAGCGAACCGGAGGGCACCGCCGGGGCCGAGCCGCGCACCTGGTCGTAGAGTGCGGAGGCTTCCGGTGTGGCGCCGAGCATGGTCACGTCGCGACCGGCATCCGTCAGGAAGATGCCCACATTCTCATAGTAGGCCAGGTCCTTGGCAGCGTTCAGGAAGGAGATGTAGTCGTTAACATTCCCGGAGATAAAGATCACCTCGTCGTAGGTACCCTGGGCCACCTCGACCACCTGGGTATCCCGCCCCGAAGCGGAACCTTCGTCAAAAGGAAACAGTGCCGCCGTCCGTCCGCCGCTGGCCTCAAAATAGGTCTTGAACACCTCCGCCAGGGCCGAGCCGTAGTTGCTGGTCTCGTGGATCACCGCCACATTGCTGCGGTCGCGCTGGGCCATGTCCTGGGCGATGGCGAGACCCTGCAGGTCGTCCGGCGGGGCGGTGCGCCAAAAAAGGCCTGGGTTTTGGTCGGACTTTTCCAGGCCGTCAATGTCGGTCAAGGCCGGGGAGGTGGCCGAAGGGGACACAATCATCACCCCCGCCGCCTCCATCACGGCATAGACATCCTGGGTCATCGACGAGGTGGCCGGTCCCACCACAAAGGCCGCGCCCATATCGGCCAGATATTGTCCATTCTGCTGGACAGCTTCGGTAGAAGTCAGAGAGTCCAGGTCGGTATTTTCGTCGTAGTCACACTGGATCAGCGCATAGGGACGGCCCTCCAGGCCACCCTCGTCGTTCACCTGGCGCACGGCCAGCTCCACGGCAAGTCCCTCCGCCAAGTCACCTTCCACGGGATTCCGGGAAAACAGCGTTCCCAGTAGGATATTATCTTTATACTCAGATGGATTGGCAAAAAGATCGTCCGGCCAGGTCTCCGTGCAGCGGTCGGAGGGGGCAACCGCGGCGCAGAGTCCCTCGCTGCCGCAGACGTGGCCCAGGCCAAAGGCGGCCCGGCACTGGCCGTCATTTTCACAGGGGCTGTAGTCGTAGGTGCCCAGGGAGCATCCACTCAGAAGCAGGCCAGGAAGCAGGAGAAGTGTGCGCATCAGAAACGCCCTCCAAGGCTGACGGCTCCGCCGCCGGGCAGCCAGGTGGCCCCCACCGAAGTGTTGACAGGTAGTACAAAAGTAAGCACTCCACCCAACACACCCGCCCCAGCGACGCCAAAGGCGATGTCAGCGATCAGGGAGTTCCGACGATCCCCGGCCAGCGCATCGGTGGCTTCCGTAGGACAGAATACATTCCCGCCGTTCTCCACACACAGGCCCTTTGCTTCGGTGCGGTCGGCTCCTGCCATGCCGGCAAAAATCCCTCCGGTCACGGCACTGGCACCTCCGACGCCCAGAAATACCCAGGGTAACACCCGCGCCTTGGGTTTTTCCGGGGTCGGCGTGGTGACCTGGACGGGAGGGGTGGTGGTGGTCGGATTTGCCGGATTTGCCTCGGTCTCCGCAAGGCGCCGTTCCAGGTTGGCGATACGACGATCCAGCGTTTCCCGCTCGTTGGAGGAGGCAAAAGCCCGGTAGCGGTTCAGGTGGTCCAGGGCCTCGCGGTAGCGCCCGAGGCGCTCTTCCGCCTGGGCGATGTTGAAGAGCAAGGTGGCGCGGTTGGAGAGGCGATAGGCCTCGTTCCAGGCGGCAATTGCGTCCTCGTAGCGGCCTTCGTCATAGAGGGTGGCGCCGTTGTCGTACAGCTCGCGGGCACGGGCGTCGTCGGTCTCGTCGGCGGCGGCGGTGCCCACCAGGAGGCAGAGCAGAAGGGTGGTCATCACTGGCTCCAGGGATCCTTCAGGTCAGAGCCTGCTTTTTTGGGCGGCGGCTCGGAGGTGGGCTCGGTCTTGGGTTCGGTCTTGGGGGGCTCGCCCTTGGGCTCGGTCTTCGGTTCGGTCTTGGCTTCGGTCGGGGGCGGCTCGGCCTTGGGAGTGGCCTTCGGGGGCTCACTTTTTACGGCCTCGGGCTTCCGGTTGCTGGCCGGGGCGGGGCTGTTTGGCGCGGAGATGGCCGGGGTGCCGGTGGCTGGCGCCGCCGGAGGGGCGGCGGTGGGGGGCGGGGTGGACGCGGCGGGCGCTGGGCCGGGTACGGCAGCCGCGGGGGTGCCGGTTGCGGGCAGATCGGCGACGGGGGCGGGGTTGCGCAGCAGGAGCCACAGCCCTAGCAGAAGCAGCACTCCCACAAAGGCGCCCATCAGCAGGGTTGCGCCCGCCAAGATCGGCAGTCGCTGGTTGGACACTTTGTTTGCCAAGGAAGAAACAGAGCTTTCTGAGGGAGGGGGAACCGGTAGCGAGGACCGGGAGATACTGCCGGAATGGGCCGCCAGCGGCGACATCGACGTCATCGACGAAGAAGAGGTCCACTCTTCGCCGATCATCAGCTTGCCGTTCTCCAGAACCGGGACGGGTGGGTGCTCCCCACGCAGCTGCCGCTCGGCCACCCGCAGCGCCTTCAGCAGCTCCTCCACACTGGAAAAGCGGCGGATGGGCTCCTTTTCCAGGCAGGTGCGTACGATCCACTCCAGCATCGGCACCTCCTGCAGCGCCGGGCAGACCGGCGCCATGGGCGGCGGTGCGGTGTTCAGGTGCGCCATCATCACCTTGACCGGAGATTCCGCCGCAAAGGGGGTTTTTCCCACGATGCAGGTGTACATGAGCACGCCCAGCGAGTAGATGTCGCTGCGCTGATCCAGACGTTCGCCGCGGATCTGCTCCGGCGACATGTAGGAGGGCGAGCCGACGACCGCATCCACCTGGGTCAGCTCAGAGTCCCCCATCACCTGCCGCACCAGCCCGAAATCCAACACTTTTACAAAATCAGCTTCATCTCCGTGACGGGTCAACATCACATTGGAGGGCTTCAGATCGCGGTGGATCAAGCCCGCTGCATGGGCCTCCCGAAGAGAATTGCACATCTGACGGAGGATACGGATCACCCGATCCAGCGGCAGCGGCGCCTCCTGCTTGATGACGTGGTGCAGGGTACGACCGTGGATGTACTCCATCGAAATGTAGAGGACGTCATCCCAGGTCTTTCCGTAGTCGAAAATACGAACGGTATTGGGGTGGTTCAGGCGTGCACAGGCCGCGGCTTCCAGCATAAAGCGCTGCCGCATCTCCTTGTCCGCCTCCGGCGTTTTTCCGGCGTCCAACACTTTTAAGGCCACCACTCGGCCCAGCGGCGCCTGCTCAGCCTGGTAGACGCGCCCCATCCCCCCCTGCGCCACCAGGGAGAGGATGCGATAGCGGTTGTCGATCACCTTCCCGATCAGCGGATCAGAGGGAGCAGTGGAAAGGTTTCCACGCAATTCCCCAGGGGGAACATCTGCTTTCTGTGCCGGTGGTTCTCGGCTTCCATTCGGACCGGTCAAGGCAACCTCCACGGCGACGCCGTGTACCCTGCTACCTGGGAAGGGCGTTCCCGCAGCATAGCAGAAAGAAAGGGGAAATATAACCCTCTCGGCGAAGGGATGGCGACCGCGCGCTGCGCAGCGCCTCGTCACCCAAAAGCTACACGCGGCCGCCGGCGGGTGGTTAGCTTCGGCACACTCTGGTGGGACAGTGGAAAAGGGGAATCCGATCCTGGTGGTGGACGACGAGGAGGACATCCGCAACCTTCTTCTCTACCAATTGCGGCGCGAAGGGCTGCCGGTGCGTGCGGTGGGCACGGGCCCGGAAGCCATTGAGGCCGCAAAAAAATATCTTCCCTCGCTGATTATTCTGGACCTGATGCTGCCGGGTCTTTCGGGCACCGAGGTCTGCCGGCGCCTGCGTGGAGATCCGGCGACGGCAGAGATCCCCATCATCATGCTCTCGGCCCGCGGAGAGGAGATCGATCGGGTAGTCGGCTTCGAGGTGGGGGCTGATGACTATGTAACCAAGCCATTTTCTGCCCGCGAGTTGCTCCTGCGTGTGCGTGCCGTGATGCGACGGTCGCCTGCGGTAGAGGAGCGGCCGGGGGTGCTGGAGCGGGGCCGGGTACGGATGGAGGAGTCCTCACACCGGGTCTGGGTGGAGGAGGAAGAAGTGGCCTTGACCGCCACAGAGTTCAAGCTGCTCTTGACGTTGGCCCGTAAACCTGGGCGGGTCTACGCGCGTGGGCAATTGCTGCAGGAGGTCTGGGATATGCCTCCGGACCTGCAGACCCGCACCGTGGACACCCACGTCAAGCGGCTGCGCGAAAAGCTGCTTTCGGGCGCCGCTCATGTGGAGACGGTGCGCGGGGTGGGCTACCGCTACAATGTGAGCCCGCGGCTACCAGCCGAAGGCGAGCAGCGCGCGGTAGATGAGGGTGCCGAGGAGGGCGCAGACCGGGATGGTGAGAACCCAGGCCCATAGGATCTTCCGCGTGACCCCCCAGGATACCGCCGAGAGGCGCGTGGTAGAGCCGGCGCCCATAATCGCGGCGGTGATGCAGTGGGTGGTGGAGACGGGCAGACCCTGGCTGGCGGCGACCTGAAGCACCATGGCGGCGCCGGTCTCGGCGGCAAAACCGTGGATAGGGCGGAGCTTGAAGATCTTGCTGCCCAGGGTGTGGATGATCCGCCAGCCCCCGGCCGCTGTACCCAGGCCCATGGCGATGGCGCAGGAGACCACAACCCAGGTGGGAACGTCCTTGTTCGGCGCGAAGTCCGCACTGTAGGAGAACAGGGCCATCGTGATGATGCCCATCGTCTTCTGTGCGTCGTTGGTTCCATGAGAGTAGGCCATCAACGAGGCAGAACCCATCTGGAGGAAGCGGAAGATTTTGTTGATCCGGGGGAGGGGAGAGCGGCGCACCATCCAGGTCAGGGCGATCATGATGACCAGCGAGGCAAAAAAACCAGCAAAGGGGCTGAAAAGGAGCGCAGAAATCGCCTTTTCGATGCCAGCCGCCTTGATGCCCCCCATGCCGGCCACCGTCACCCCCGCACCCAACATGCCACCAAGCAGTGCGTGGGAAGAGGAGGAAGGAATCCCGAAATACCAGGTGATCAGGTTCCAGGCCACCGCCGACACCAAGGCGGAGAGCACCATGGTCTGGTTCACGACGGAGGCATCCAGAATGTCGGTGCCGATGGTCTTGGCCACCGCCGTCCCGTGGAAGGCCCCGGCGACGTTCAGCACGGCCGCCAGCAACACTGCCGTCCGCGGGCGCAATACGCCGGTGGACACCACGGTTGCGATTGCGTTTGCCGTATCATGAAAGCCGTTAACAAAGTCGAAGATTAGCGCAACGATGACCACCAGAATAAGCAGGGTGAATGCGGTCATGGCTCACCCGTTCTTCACGACGATAGCTTCCAGAACATTGCCGACTTTGGCGCACTGATCCACCGCAGTCTCCAGACCTTCCAGAAACTCCTTGTGCTTAATAAGCTGGATCGCGTCTTTTTCGTGGGCGAAGAGATCACCCAAACGCAGACGGAAGACGACGTCGGCCTCGTGTTCCAGGTAGTGCAGCGCCCGGCAGTGCGCGCGGATACGCTCGCCTCCCTCACGTTGCTTCAACAACTGTACTGCAGTTACAAATTCTCCAGTTGCCTTTAGGAGAATATCGCCTAACTCCCGGCTGCCTTCTGGCAGGGTATCCATCTGGTGGACAGTCAGGTGGTTGCAGGTGGAGGCGATAAAATCTGACACATTTTCGATGGCGACGGTCAGGTGGTAGAGATCTTCACGGTCGATGGGGGTGACAAAGCTCTTTTCCAGAGCTTCCATCATGTCTTTCATCGCCTTGTCGCCGTCGTGTTCGGCCTCGCGGATGCGCTCGACCAGCACAAGCTGGGACTCTCGACCCTGGCAGCGCACCAGCTCTCCCAGCAGCACGGCGGCCTGCTGAGCCGCCTTGGCGGCATTTTCGACATAGTCGAAAAACACCAGTTCGACGGGTAAGAACCATTGAATGATGGACTCAATCCACTTCATCGGTGCCTCGGTGTAGGACAGGTTAGGGGGCTTCCACGGCGGGACCGGAAGCTAACCCAGGGTGGCACTCATGAGGCTCTTGCGTGTCATTTCTCTGACGATCGCCATCCTCGCAGGTTTTGTGCTCTTTACGGCAGGAGTACGGCAGCTCATCCTGGGGCAGGGATCTTCCTCCCTTTTTGAGCTGGGGGCAGCCGTGGTGGTGTTGCTGTTTGGCATCGGCCAGATTTTGGACATTGCCGCCTCTCGGCGGCGCCTTACGGT
This sequence comes from uncultured Pseudomonadota bacterium, assembly GCA_903891165.1. Lineage (GTDB taxonomy): Bacteria > Myxococcota_A > UBA796 > UBA796 > SXON01 > CAITDR01. The sequence goes on along the minus strand of CAITDR010000680.1, from coordinate 6,801 downwards.
ATTGTTGGAAGCTGCACAGCGTTTTGAGAAAGGGTCGGACTATGTTCATCTTCCCGAACATACCGACGGTGTTGGACAGCTCGCGCGGCACTACAATCGCCTCGCTGATCGGGTGCGCGAAGCCAACCTGGGCCTGACCCGCGAGCAGATCCTGGATCAGGCCATGGCGCGGGAGAGCCCCAACGGGCTGGTGGTGCTAGACCGACGCGGGCTGATCCGCCGCTGCAACCCGGCTCTTCTGAAGATCATCCCGCCCCGGATGGAGCCGGTAGGTAATTCTCCGGACAAGGCTTTTCCCCTGCCCGAGCTGGCCGAGGTGCTGGAAGAGGTGAATCGAACCCGCACACCTTCTGAGCGTAGTGTCAGCTTTGGAAGAAGAGAATTGCTGATTCGAGGGATTCCGCTTGCCGATGGAGCCGGCTCGCTCGGGGTGGTCTTGGACCTGACCTCGGTGCGGCAGGCCGAGCGCGCCCGTCGTGACTTTGCCGCAAACGTCTCTCACGAATTGCGTACCCCGATCACCACGATCATGGGCTACTCTGAGAGCCTCATTGAAGAAGCCGACGAGCTCCCCGAGCATGTGCGGCCCATGGTCAAGGCCATCGATCGGAATGCCCGCCGTCTGCACGCACTTTTGGAAGATGTACTGGCCATCTCTAAATTAGAGGCGCGCACCCGTGATCTTCCCCTGGAGCGGGAGGCACTTGCGCCGTTGGTGGCCGAGGTGGTCGATCGCTTCAGCCCCCGCGCCGCTGAGCGCGACCAACGGATTCGCGTAGAGGTGGCCCCCACGCTGGAAGCCCTACTTAATCCTGAAGGACTCATTCACGCGCTGGGAAACCTCGTGGACAACGCGCTCAAGTACAGCCCACCGGGTGCCCAGGTCTGGCTGCGCGCCCGGCCGGTCGGAGATCGGGTGGAGCTGGAGGTCCAGGATGAGGGTCCCGGCATCGCCGCCGAGCACCAGGACCGGATCTTCGAGCGTTTTTATCGGATCGACGAAGGCCGTGCCCGGACGGTGGGTGGCACCGGGCTGGGGCTGGCCCTGGTCAAGCACCTCTGCCGGGTGAGCCAGGCGCAGGTGCGGGTGCAAAGTGATGGGGAAAAGGGGAGCTGCTTTGTGCTCAGTCTGCCGGTGGGGGAGGGGAGTGTTGCTGCTCTGGGGCCGGGCGCCGTTGCTCCGCCACCCGCAGCAACGTAGCGCGCGCTTCCTGCACCGCCCGATCCTCTGGCCAGCGTTGCTCTGCAGCCTGAAGCAGCTGCTCGGCGCGCTCCGTCCTCTCCCGCTTCGTGAAGAAGGTGATAGCTCGAAGCTGGATTTTGCGGTTGTCGAGAAAGGCTGCCACCAGCTGCTCGGCTTCTTCTTCTCCATCTTTGTTGAGGAGGGTAAGTTCGTCCAAGATATCCCTTGCAAGCTGCGGGTCTTTGCGGGCTTCCGTCATCAGCGAGCGCAACGGTGCCAAGGCCCCGTCTTCATTGCCAATACGACGCTCTTCGGCCGCAAGGTCCTGGCTGGCCCGTCGTAAACCAGGGCGCCAATTTTCCCGCGCCTGCACCAGCTTCTCCGGCAACGGAACCTGCACGTTGGCAAGGGCACCCTCGTACACCATCTCCACCAGGTCCGGGTCCAGGCCCTCCGCAAGCAGGCGGTAGCGGTAGCTGCCCCGGGTGGCAAGCCAGCCCCGCAGGTACCAGGTCCGCCCTTCCACCACGTAGTGGGCCTCGAAGGTCAGCTCGGGCAGTGCCGGTTCCACCTGAGCACCGTCCTGGAGGTGGTTGAACCCCACCTGTGGATCCATCTCCTGGAGACGAAGGCGAAGATTCCTCTCTTCTTCCTCGTTCGACCAGTATTTTTCCTCTTCTGTAGTATCCACTACAAGGCTTGCCTCCCCCGTCGGAGAAACCCAGCCCGAAGCACCAAATACTGTCCAACCCGGCTCCCACCACAGCGGCCGCACCGTGTGAATTTCGCCATCGACGACCGGCGTCCAGCGTAGCCCCGAAGGGGCCGCCGCCCACAGCCCGACGAGGCTGACCAGCACCATACTCCAGAAGATCCCATGTACCCAGCGGTTCCGACGCGGAGCGTGAGAAAGGGCAACGGGCACCAAAAGACTACCGAAGACCCCTCCGAAGATGGCGCCGCCCAAATGGGCCTGCCAGTCCACCCCCTCTTCGCCCATACTCCCAAAAAGCGCCTGGAGCGTAAACAGCAGGATCACCGCACCAAAAGCCGGCTTGGCGCGTGCCGGGATGATGTCGGCGTGGCGCCAGCCAAAAAGGATGCTTGCTCCCAGGAGCGCAAAATCACCCGCCGAAGCGCCCACCGCCTTGGTGGTGGGGTCCAGCATCGACGAAAAGAGCCCGCCCCCCCAGACACCTGCAACAAAAAGTAACAGCAGGCCGCCGGAGCCGAACATGTTCTCCAATGCGACGCCCGCATAGGCCACAAAGAGCAGGTTCATCGTGATGTGGGCGAAGTTTGCATGGAGGAAGCCGTAGGTCAAGAGCCGCCAGGATTCTCCATTTTCGGCCACCGCAGGCCACCAGCGGGTACCCTTCTCCCAGACCACTTCCCCCGCCGAAGATCCCCAGAACCACAGGTGCATGCGGATACAGAGACCCACGATCAGCGCGGTCATCCAGGGTACCCGACGTGTCTCCCAGGCCCGGCGGAGGCGCTGCTCCGGGCTGTCCATCGTCGCGTGGAAGATCGGAAAATCCCTTGCACAACGCCAGGATTCTTCGGAGCTCATCCGCATCGGCGTGTCGGCCAGAATCAGCCCCTGGCGTACCGCCTCCTCAAAGTCCGTAAAGGAGACAACGCGCTCTCCTCCTTGTAATTGGACGTGAAGCCTCACCGTGTCTACCCTGACTATAGGAGGTATCATGGATCGGAACACCCTGTCGGAAGCCTGTCGGAACCTGGGGCTGTTTCCGCTGCCCGGTGTGGTGCTGATGCCCGGCGCCGTGCTGCCGCTGCACGTTTTTGAGCCGCGCTATCGCCAGCTGGTCGAGGACTGCCTGAGCGGAAAACCGCTTTGTATTCCCCAGATCCGCAAGGATCAGGAGTCGGAAATTGCCGGGGCACCCGCGCTCTATCCCTACGCCAGTGTAGGGGTGATCGGCGCCCACCACCGGCTGGACAATGGGCGCTTCAATATCCTGGTGCAGCCCGTCGGGAGAGTAAGACTGTTGGCAGAGCGCAACAGCAGTACCCTCTACCGGGTGGCCGAGGCGGAGCTGTTGGAGGATAAGGAGGTGGATCCTCGGGAGCTGGCGCGCATTGGTGAGCGGGTGCGTGGGCTTTTTGCGATGATGTTGGCGGGAGAGGCCACCGCGGCGGAGGGGCTGTCGCGGGTGCCGGCGGAGCGGGTGGCCGAGGTGCTGGCGCCCCATGTGCTGGAAGAGGGAGAGGAAAGGCAGACTTTCCTGGCGGAGGACGATCCCTTGCGGCGCGCCCGGCGGGTGGAAGAGCTGGTTCTGGGTCTCGTCGGCAGTCGGATGCCGACCGTGGAAGCCTAAAGACAGCGTTCAAGGGCCCAGATCGCGTGTTCCTGCACCAGGGGACTGGCGCTGCGGGCGGCCTGCTCCAAGAGTGGCACCGCACGCCGGTCCCCGATATTCCCCAGGACCACACAGGCATTTCGCCGTAGCCGCTCCGGGCATGCCCGGCGGATGGGGCTGCCCTCAAAACAGTCCAGAAGGGCCGCGTCAGAGGCTTCCAGGATGGCGCCGAGCGGCAGAAAGGCATGACGCGGAAAAAAGTCTTCTTCCAGCTTCTTTTTGCCCAGACGTACATGGGGGCAGACCTCTTGGCAGACATCGCAGCCAAAAAGCCAGCGACCCATCTGCGGGCGTAGCTCCAGGGGAATGGCCCCATGGTGCTCGATGGTCAGATAGGAGATACAACGCCGGGCATCCAGGCTTCCCGGCCCCAAAAAAGCCCCGGTGGGGCAGGCATCCAGACAACGGCGGCAGCGACCGCAGTGATCGGCCATCGGTCCGTCGGCGGGCAGCTCCCGGTCCAGCATCAGGGTGGCGATGAAGAAGGTGGAGCCCTCGGAAGGGAGGATGGCGCAGCAGTTTTTGCCGATCCAGCCCAGCCCGGCGGCTTTGGCCCAGGCACGCTCGTAGACCGGCAGGAGGTCCACCGATCCCCGGGCGCGCAGGCCCGGCCAGGCTTCCTCCAACGATTTGCGGAGGCGACGGAGCCGCTGGAGGATGAGGTTGTGGTAGTCGCGACCCCAGGCGTAGCAGGCCACTTTTCCGGTCAGGCCGCCGGGATCCGGAGGCGAGGGTTGGCCATAGTCCATCCCAAGCACCACCACCGAGCGGGCACCCGCCAGAAATTTTCGGGCGTCCAGGCGCAGCTCCGAGGTGTTTTCGAGGTAGCCCATGTCGCCGTGATAGCCGGCTTCCAACCAGGCTTCATAGCGTTCCGCATCCGGCGGGATCTCCGCCGTCGCGATACGGATGCTGGAGAAGCCGCAGGCACGCGCCTGCTGCTCCAGAAAAAGGCGGTCGGACAACACGCGCCCTTCTAGCGGGCCGGGAGCGGCGGCGCACCCCCGACAACCGGTTAAGCACCGCCGTCTCATTCTGGAGCATGAAAAAAATGGCCCACGAGCATGTGGTTATCTGCGGCAGTGGTCCTGCCGGTCTCACCGCCGCCATCTACGCGGCCCGTGCCAACCTCAACCCCTTTGTGCTGGATGGTCTGCAGCCCGGTGGGCAGCTGACCATCACCACCGATGTGGAGAACTATCCTGGCTTTCCCGAGGGTGTGATGGGCCCGGAGCTGATGGATCGCTTCCGTGCCCAGGCCGAGCGCTTCGGCACCCGCTTCCAGCTTGCCCTGGTAGAAAGCTGCGATCTGAGCCAGCGCCCCTTTTCGCTGAAGCTGGACGACGGCAGCACACTCACCTGCGACGTGCTGATTGTGGCCACCGGTGCCTCCGCCAAGTACCTGGGGCTGCCCAACGAGGAGCGGCTGCAGAAGAGTGGGGGTGGGGTCAGTGCATGTGCCACCTGTGACGGCTTTTTCTACAAGGGTCAGGAGATTGCGGTGGTAGGCGGTGGAGATACCGCGGCCGAAGAAGCAACCTTCCTCACGCGCTTTGCGACGAAAGTCCACCTGCTGGTGCGCCGCAACCAGCTGCGGGCCAGCAAGGCCATGCAGCAGCGGGTGCTGGAGAACCCGAAGATCCAGGTCCACTGGTTCACCGAAGTGCGCGATGTCCTCGGTGCGGAAAAGGTGGAGGGTCTGCAGGTGGTGGACAACCGCACCGGCGTCGAGTCGGTGCTGCCGGTCACCGGCTTCTTCCTGGCCATTGGGCATGAGCCCAACACCGCGGCCTTCCGCCCCTGGCTGGACCACGACGAGGTGGGCTACCTGATCCCCACCCCCGGCAAAACCGCGACGAAGATCCCCGGCGTCTTTGTGTGTGGCGACGCCGCCGACCACTACTACCGGCAGGCCATCAGTGCGGCCGGCACCGGCTGTATGGCCGCCATCGAAGCAGAGCGCTGGTTGGAAGACGAAAAAGCGCGGAAGAGCAGCGCCGCATAGCTCTATCGGAACGATCTATATCGTTCCGATAGGTTAGCCCGAATCAGCGACCCGCCGCCCCTAAGGCCGCTGCCGCGCTTGGGCGGCACCGGCCTGGGTGGGTTTGGGGAAAAGCAGGCTTATCCCCACCCTTCTGCTTAGTTTGCCTCGCAAACGTAGCGGAAGCTGTCGGAGCAGGGCTCGTCGTTCCAGGAGTAGTCCAGGTAGCGGCCGAGCTGCATACAGTCCTCGTTGTTCCCCGAATTGTTGGGCTCGCCCGGTCCCCAATTGCTGTAGCTCCAGGTGTCACCGCCGCGCCAGGTCCAGGTGCCTTCGCGGGCGACGTCGTTTCCGCCGGTCCACCACTTGCCGCGGTACCAGCGGTAGGCGGTGTCCACCGCGAAGGTGTTTTCGGCGCTGTCGTTGATAGAAACGAGGTAGTAGCCGTAGAACTCGCAGGAGTCGCGGGCTGCCGTCCAGGTGGCTGCGGTGGTGCAGAACATGTAGGCGTCGCCACCGTAGTAGTGCACGTTGCAGGGACAGAGGCCGCCGTCGTCGATGTAGCCGGAGCAGTTGTTGTCCACCCCGTCACAGGTGTCGGTGGCGGCGGGGTTGACGGTGGAGACGGCGTCGTCACAGTCGGTGCTGCTGGCCACGTAGCCGGTGGGGGCGGTGCAGGCGGTGGTGGTGGTGCCACTGGTCCCGTAGCCGTCGCCGTCCACATCGCGGTACCAGGTGCTGCCCCCGGTCGCGCCGGCTTCGTCGATGCTGCCGTCGCAGTCGTTGTCCAGGCTGTCACAGATTTCGGTTGCGCCCGGGTTGATGGCGCTTACAGAATCGTTGCAGTCCGTGGCGCGCGAGACATAGCCGGTGGGCTGGCTGCAGGAAACCGTTGTGGTGCTGCTGGTACCGTAGGTGTCACCGTCCACATCGCGGTACCAGGTCGTTCCCCCGGTTTCGTCGATAGAACCGTTACAGTTATTATCCACGCTATCGCAGACTTCTGCGGCGCCGGGGTTGATGGCGCTGACCGCATCGTTGCAGTCGGTGCTGTTGGCCACGTAGCCCGAGGGCTGGCTGCAGCTGACCTGCGTGGTTGCCGCGCTGCCGTAGTTGTCACGGTCGGCGTCCGCATACCAGGTTGTACCACCACTTTCGTCGGTTGCGCCGTCACAGTCGTTGTCAATGCTGTCGCAGACTTCGGCGGCACCGGGGTAGACAGCCGCATTGGCATCGTTACAATCGGTATT
>CAITDR010000679.1 GCA_903891165.1 uncultured Pseudomonadota bacterium | reverse complement strand
GCGGCGGCAGTGCTGCTTTTCCGTTGGAATCAAAATGACCCGCAAAACCTATCAGCGCATGGCCGGGCTCCCCCCAGTCCACGTCTACACCCGCCAACGCCATCCTCAGCTGCATCGCCTTCAGGTTTTGATCCCAGGTCAGCGGATAGACCGCCTCTGTCGTCACAATATAGGCGCGGGAGTCGCCCAGCGCGGCGAGGTGCACCCGGTTGCCGGACATCACCGCCGCCACCACCGTCGTGCCCATCGGCGCCTCCCCCTCCAGCTTCCCATCCACCAGCTTGGAAGAGGCTTCACACACCGCTTCGTTCGCCCTCCGCATGGCCGACTCCAGGAAGGCATGCACCCGCGGGGACGAGGCCCCCCGCAGGATTTCCCCCCCCATCATCCAGCTCTGCCGCAGTGAACGCACAACAATGGACGACGCCTTATCGCCCGAACCCACCGTACACAGCGAGATCCCGTCCGCCACCACCAGCATGGCCAGATCCGGCTCCCCGACCAACAAAAAGCTATCCTGGTTTGTTTGTGTGGAGAGGCTCTTCATCACCCCGATGTGGGTGTCGAAGCCCAGCACCACCTGCGCCCGGAAATTCCAGGGTACACCGCGGCGTAGTCGGGCGGTGGCCTCGGCCGCCAGCAGCCGTTGCTGCAGCTGGAGGCCGTCGTTGATACCCTTCTCCGAAAAGCCTTCGATGCACACCCCGAGAAATTCAGGAGGGACGCTGCGATTGACGGCGGCCGTCAGAAAAGGCAGCTCCAGATCGCTGACGTGGGTCGGAATTTTCCCCAGCACCTGCTCCAGACACAGACGCAGGAGGAAGCGGATGTCGCCGCAAAAATCATCCGGGTTGGTCGAGGAAGCTTCGAACTGGAGCCTCAGCCCCCGCCGCTGAACCCGGTCCCGATGTTGGAGTATCGCTGCCCCCTGGTTGTGCACCATGGCCATGGACTCTGCGGCCATCAACGCGAAGGAAAACAGCTCTTCGGCGGCCAGACTTCCCTCGGTTCCCAGCTGCTGAGGATCCACAGAGATGGGCTCCGCCAGCTCCATCGGCGGTGCCTCCCGCCACCGGATCACCTCCCCCTCCCGCACAAAACGCTCGTCCTGCTCCACTTCGGCGCTGACCCGCTCCCACCAATTCGTGAATTCTTCAGCTCCCAATACGCCAAGCCCCGTGAGCCAGGCGGAGGCGAGTTCCCGACTGCACTCCACCTCCTCCATCAGCTCGGCGAGAGCCGCCATCGGATCTTCCACCACCAACTTCCGCAATTCCTCCGGTTCCGCCACACCCAGGACCACTCCACCACGTGCGTGCTTGGCCTGCCGTAGTGCAGCTTTGGGAACCAGAAAACGCTGGTCGGCGCGCGCCGCCAGCACATGCTGATCCTGCACCTGTTGCACCCGGAACACCCCGAACACCGGGTGCTGGAGAAGATCGCCGGGCTGGGGATCAAGCTGGGTCATGCGAGGCTCCGAAACAGCCCCCTCCTATATCGTACCGGTGCCAGAAGGGGTAGGCAGAAAGAGCGCGGCAGAGGAAGCCTCTTTCAGATAAGAGTGTCCGATGATTGAGATCCGCGATCCCCTCCACGGTGCGATCACCATCGGCGCCGCCGAAGCAGCCATTCTGGACCACCCTTTTGTACAGCGCCTTCGAGGTATCAAGCAGATGGGCTTCTCCGAGCTTCCTTTTCCGGGAGCCGTACATAGTCGCTATGCGCACTCCTTGGGCGTGATGGAGCTGGCAGGTTTGGCCTTCGACCAGCTTTTTTCTCGGGGAGAGCTGCCGGAGGAACAGAAGCGCTCCTTTCGCCTCCTGGTGCGGGTGGCAGCCCTTTGCCACGATCTGGGCCACGCGCCCTTTTCCCACTGCACTGAATTTGCGATGCCTCCCTTAAAGCAGCTGGGGATCGATGCCTACGATCCCGAGCTGGTGGGCCACCGCCTGCAGGAGCGCGCCACCCACGAAGACTATACCATCGCCATCCTCACCCGCAGCTCTCTGGCGCGCACCATCACCTGGCACCTGCCCTTCTCCGGCCAGCATGTCGCTGCCCTGATCAGCCGAGAAGTCCGCAGTCCCGATAACTTTTTTATCGTTGGTAATCTGGACTACAGACAGGTGCTCTCGCAGCTGATCTCCAGCGAAGTGGACGTGGATCGTCTGGACTACCTGGCCAGGGACGCCTATTTTTCTGGAGCGGCCTACGGGACGGTGGATAGCCGCTGGCTGCTCTCCAACCTGGGCTGCCGGGTGGTGGAGGGTGTGCCCACCCTGGTCCTGGATCACCGCGCCATCCACGCCTTCGACCACTTCATGATCGCCCGCTACCATATGTTTGTGATGGTGTACTATCATCATAAGTCAGTTTGTTACGAGGAGCTACTGAGAAAACACTTCAACTCGCCGGAGTGCCACTGGCGCTTCCCGGAAGAGGTGGAGGCCTACCGCGACATGGACGACGTGACCATGCACGCCTACCTGCGTAGCTGTCGCGACGAGTGGGCGCGAAGGATCTGCGAGCGTCGCCCCTTCCGTCGTGCTCTGGAGCGGCATGGAACCCCCATGGAAGTGGGGTTGAAGGAGGCCGAGGAGCGCCTTCTGGACGCCGAGATCCCCACCCT
>CAITDR010000678.1 GCA_903891165.1 uncultured Pseudomonadota bacterium | reverse complement strand
TGTCTCCAGCCACGATGTGAAGGAAACCCAGGACGAAGCCTTCTATCATGCCTTTGTCTTGGGTTTGTTGGTGACGATGGAGAACAGCCACGCCGTCCGCAGCAACCGGGAGGTGGGCGTCGGCCGCGCCGATGTGCAGTTGATCCCGAAACAACCGGGGCAGCCGGGTGTGGTGTTGGAATTCAAGAGGAGGTCCGATAAACGAACCCTGGTCTACCACGCCGGAGCGGCCCTGCGGCAAATCTCCGCCAAAGGCTACTGTGCCGAGCTGGAGGCGGCCGGAGCAGCGCCCATCCATCGGCTGGGGATCAGCTTTTCGGGGAAAGAGGTGGTGGTGCGGGGGGCATGAGGGCGCTTCAGCCCCCCAGCTCCCCCCGCACCCGCTCCGCCTCCCCACCCAGGGCGTCGACCAGGCCCGCCAGGGCCTCCCCCGTCATACCTTCGATGGGGATCCGCCCCCACAACACAACGCTGCCCCCCTCATCCGCCGCAAGCCGGAAAGGCCCCAGCTCCGAGTCGTAAAAATTCCGCCGCAGCAGCCACAAAACCACGCCATAGTCCGGCTGCGGCGGCAGCGCGGCGATGGGCACCACCACCATCAGCTCGCGGTCGTCCTGCGCAAAAAGTACCACTGTACTTGCTTTTCCTACGTTGAGTTGGATGCCGCCGTTGTCATCGGGCACAAGCGAAGGCACACCGAGGGTGGCGGCCAGCGCTTGGTAGAGGGCAGCGGTCTTGGGAAAGGGGCTCTTGGCGATCATAGGTTGGCTCGCAGGTTCATGCGGCGCTTTTCAAGGTCGGCCGCGAATTGTTTGTGGCCGAAATAGCCGAAAAGATCGGGGCGATTCCGAAAATGGGTGACCGCCATGTCGATGATCTGGTTCACCTCGGCGGGCGTACGCACGGTGCGGAGCCGGTCGTCCACCAGCTTCAGGAGCTGCCCTGCACTCCCTTTGTGGTCGGTTTTTACCATTTTGGGGTAGATCAGCTCCTGAAGGAGTGTTCGTGCGTGGGCCTGAGCGCGCAGACCGTCGTTCACCTGGAGCGCGCCGCTCAGCACCGGGTGGGGGTTCCGCTCCCGGAGCACGTCCAACAGCGCATCCAGGTCAGGGAAACGGTTCAGGGCCCGGGCCAGGAATTCCTGTTCCTCCTTCCCGGTCGCCTGCTGCTCCAACCGGTCCAGAAGTACGCGGGTTTCCGGGTCTGCGGCCAGCTCTCGGGGACCACTCTTCTTCAGGCGGTCCCTCAGCTCGGTCACCTGCTGCTCCACCTCGGTTCGGTAGGCCAGTGCATCGGCCGCCCCTTCTACCTGCTGATCGCAGAGTGCCAGCAGATCGGCGGTGGAGAGGCTCATCAACATCTGCTTCATCGTGGCAAATTCGCGGGTCTTCGGCTGCTGCTGTTTGCGGATATGGTCGGTGGTGGCCGCATCGGTCAGGGACTGCAGCTTCAGCTTGTCCTGCACATCCATGTTGAAGTTGGTGGTCCCACTTAACATTCCACTGAAGTCTTTTTTGTCACCGTCCTTGGTGCGGAAGGAGAGCGGCACCACCACCACATCCTCGGGGCGGTCGGCCAGCGTCCGGTTTTTGGCGTACTCCGCCGCAGAATTGCCGGCACCGGTAAGCCAGTCGGCAAGGCGGCTGCGTCGGGGCACCGCCTGGCCCTGCACAATCTCCTTGGACGCCTCTTCCTCAAAAACAAAGGTCATTCCACCGGTTTCCGGGAGCGGATCCAGGTTCCGCTCCACACCCAGGGTCTCGGCGGCGGGGGCATTGTTCAGCACGCCACCATCCTGAAAACGCACCCAGATCCCCGAAGAAAGCTGGATGTCCACTGACTTGAACACCGGCGGAAGGGCGGCGGAGGCGTGGACGGCCAGGGCGATCTCCATATCCGGCTCGGTAGAGGCGTTGAACATCACCAATTGGGGCTTGGCCTGCGGAAGAGGGCGCTTGGTGGCCGGATCCAGCTCGGCCACATAGCTGCCGGAGATGGCCACTTCTTTGATGGCAGGGAGGATTTTGGAGAGGGTGCGCAGCTCGCCAAAGGTGGGGCCTTTGGAAGCGTCGGCGAGGCGGTTGAAGATTTGATGGACCTGGGGATCCACCTCCTCTCCCGCGGCTTCCTGTGCGTCGATATGCTCTGACAAACGTTTTCTTATGCAATCAGAAGCCTTGGTGCGCACCAGATTTTCCTGGCCGATGCCGTCCAGCCCACCGCCGAAGAGCACCTCCACCATGTTCTTGCCTTCTTTGATCTGCTTGGCGACGGCAGGGTC
>CAITDR010000677.1 GCA_903891165.1 uncultured Pseudomonadota bacterium | reverse complement strand
GTGCCTACGCGCGCAAGATCTGCAAGATCATGGACCTCGCCATCAAAAATGGTGCGCCGGTGATCGGCCTCAATGACTCCGGTGGGGCGCGCATCCAGGAGGGGGTGGAGTCTCTCGGAGGTTATGCCGACATCTTCCTTCGCAACACCCTGGCTTCCGGTGTGGTGCCGCAGCTCTCCGCCATCCTGGGGCCCTGTGCGGGGGGCGCGGTCTACTCCCCGGCGCTCACCGACTTCATCGTGATGGCGCGCAGTACCTCGTTTATGTTTGTTACCGGGCCGGATGTCATCAAAGCGGTGACCCACGAGGATGTGACTCAGGAGGCCCTGGGCGGTGCGGACACCCACACCCACATCTCCGGAGTTGCGCACCTCGCCGCCCCCGACGAGCAGGCCACCCTCGCTGCGATCCGCGCCATTCACTCCTATATTCCCTCGAACAACCAGGACGATCCTCCCTTCGTCCAGAGCGACGATCCTCCCAACCGGCCCTGTCCGGAGCTGGTGGAGATCGTACCCATGAACCCCAACCGCCCCTACGACATCAAAGAGGTGATCGAGGCGGTGGTGGACAGGGGTACCTTTCTGGAGATTCAGCCGGATTGGGCTGCCAATATCGTGATCGGCTTCTGTAGACTGGGCGGGCGTTCCGTGGGGATTGTGGCCAACCAGCCCGCCCACCTCGCCGGGGTGCTGGATGTCAACGCCTCGATCAAGGCGGCGCGGTTTGTGCGCTTCTGTGATGCTTTCAATATCCCGCTGTGGGTGATTGAGGATGTGCCTGGATTTTTGCCTGGCACTGCCCAGGAGTACGGCGGCATCATCAAGCACGGCGCCAAGCTGCTCTACGCTTTTGCAGAGGCGACGGTGCCCAAGATCACGCTGATCACCCGCAAAGCCTACGGCGGTGCCTACTGCGTGATGAATTCCAAACATCTCCGTGCGGACTTCAACTTCGCCTGGCCCACCGGAGAGATCGCCGTGATGGGCCCCGACGGGGCGGTGAACATCATCCATCGCAAGGAGATTGCGGAGGCCGTCGATCCGGTGGCCCGGAAGGCCGAGCTGGTCGCCGCGTACAAATACCGCTTTGCCAACCCCCTGCGCTCCGCGGAGCTGGGCTTCATCGACGAAGTGCTCCTGCCTGAAAACACCCGGGCGCGGCTCATCGACGCCTTTGACTCCTTGCAAGACAAACGTGATAGCAACCCGCCGAGAAAGCACGGCAATATCCCGCTCTGAGGCCCCATGACCGGACCCGACGAACCCGAAAGCCCCTCCGAAAACCCGATGATGGAGGCTTTTTCCCGCTCCCGAGAAGTGCGGCCCCAGCCCATCACCGGCAAAGAAAGCCCCGCCGAATTGCTCGCCTCGGCCTTTCCCGCCTTCGTCGGCAGGCAGGTCCGTGAGGCAGCACGGCTGATGGAAGAGAGTGTGCGCGGCGGGCATACCATCTTCACGACGATGTCGGGTGCGATGACCCCCGCTGGTCTGCATCGCTCCTGCATTGTTCCCCTGATTGAGAACGGAATTATCGACGTTTTCACGACCACGGGAGCAAATCTCTATCACGATGCCCACCGCATCCTCGGCTTCCGTCTGCGTGAGATCGCTCCCGACGCGGGCGACACCCGCCTGCGCGAAGCCCGCATCATCCGCATCTACGACATCGCCTTCCCCGAAGATGTCCTTTTGCGGACGGACAAGCTCTTCTCCTGGCTGCTTTGCCGCCCCGAATTCCAGCGGCCGATGACCACCGCGGAAATGCACTACCTGCTCGGAAAACACCTCTACGAGATCGAGACCAAGATCGGCGTGGACCAACACTCTCTGTTGGCGACGGCATACAAACATGCCGTGCCGATTTTTGTCGGTGCTCCCCAGGACGGCTCCATCTTCTTGAACGTGGTGAAGCTGCGCGCGGTCTTGGGCGACGCCTTCAAATTCTCCCTGGATGTAGCTGCCGATGTCCACGCCATGGCCGCGGTGCAGTGGATGGCTCAGCGCAATGGCGACTTCGCGGTGTGGATCCTCGGCGGGGGAGTGCCCAAAAACTACACGCTGCAGGGAGAGCCAACCCTCTCGCAGATTTTCGAGCTGGATGCCCGCGGATTTGACATCGACCTCCAGTTCTGTGTGGACCCGGTGGACAACGGGGCACTGTCCTCCTGCCCGGCCGGAGAGGGACATACCTGGGGCAAGGTGAGCGCAGAGTGTGTGGAAAACTCCTCGGTCTACGTACACTGTGACGTGACCGCGGTCTTCCCCTGGCTGGTCCACGCGCTGCTGAGCACCGGCTACAAGCGGAGCCCCAAGCGGATGTACGATCGGATGGACCAGGCCATCGCCGAGATGAACGCGGGCATCGCCGAACGTCGGGAGCAGTTGGTGCAAGGTCTGTACGATACCCCAGAGGAGCTGCTCTGAAGTTTACGATCCGCTTTACGCGGGACTGGCTGGGACCCCTCTGGCGCTGGTATAGCGGCGGGGTGGCGGCGGTCCTGCTCACCAATTGGCTGACCGTCCGCATTCCTATGGAGCTGGCGGGCGGATTAGATGCCTTACGCGCCGGAGATCCGGGCGTGCGCGACGCGGCGATCCGCATTGCCATTCTTGGTTTTGTGGTGATCGGGGTGCGCACCCTGTCGCGCATCTGGTTCTTCACGCCCGCCCGTATTGTAGAATACAATCTGCGCGAGGCACTTTTTGCACAGGCGCTGCGGATGCAGCCCGACCAGTATCGGCGTTTTGCCACGGGGGACCTGATCTCCCGGGCGACCTCCGACATCACCTTTGTGAGGGCCTACTCGGGTTTTGGTATCCTTCAGGTCTTCAACGTGGTGGGCACGGCGGTCATGACCGTGGGCCAGATGATGTGGATGTCGCCGCTTTTGACGCTGGTCTGTGTCCTGCCGCTGGTCTTCACCTTCGTCGGCATGCAGTTCGGTATCCGGCGTCTGATGACCCTTCAGAGAAAAGGACAGGTGCTACTCGGAAAACTCTCCGATGAGCTGCTGGGCACCATCCAAGGGGTCGGCACGGTGCAGGCCTTCTGTGTAGAGGGCAGTTTTCAGGGCCGTTTGGAGCAGGTTTCCGGAGAGATCCGCAGCACCAACCTGGAGATGGCGCGCCTTCGTGCATGGATGTTTCCTGTCATCACCGTCGCGGGAGGGGTGGCGGTCTACCTGCTCTTGGCCGTAGGGGGGCCGCAGGTCTTGTCCGGCGCACTCACCGCCGGACAACTGGCTGCTTTTGTAGCGCTGACTACGACATTGCTCTTTCCGATGATGGCCCTGGGCTGGACCGTGTCGGTGGTGCAGCGCTCCGAAGCCTCCCTGGAGCGTATCTACGCCGTGCTGGATGCGCCGGTGAGCCGGCCAGAAGTGGGCCGCTGTCTTCCCTTTCCCACCCCCGGTCGCGGCCCTTCCCTCAGCCTGCGTGGGCTCTCCTTTGGCTGGGAGCCTGGCCAGCGGGTGCTCCACGACATCACCGCCGAGGTTCCCGCCGGGGCGACCATCGGCATCTTTGGGCGTACGGGATCAGGGAAAAGTACACTTCTTCGTGTACTCTCCCGCCTCATTAATCCTGAAGATGGCATGATCCAGGTGGGCGGGGTGGACATCAACCGGTTGGACCTGGACGACTGGCGGCGCCGGATGACCCTGGTACCACAGACGCCCTTCCTCTTCTCGGAGAGTATCGCGGAGAATGTGGGTTTTGGCGCAGAGGCGGCGCAGATTCAGACTGCCGTGGAGGCGGCGGCGCTGGGGCCGGATCTCCAGGTACTTCCTGAAGGATTGCGTACCGTGGTTGGGGAGCGCGGCATCGTGCTCTCGGGTGGGCAGCGGCAGCGGGTGGCGCTGGCGCGGGGGCTGTTGCGACGCTCGGAGCTGATGCTCTTAGACGACGTTCTGGCCGCTGTGGATCACCACACCGAAGGGGAGCTGATCCAGATGTTGGCCGAACGTGCCGCCTCCCAAGAGAACCCGGTGACCTGCATCATCGTGAGCCACCGTATGTCTGTCCTCGAAAAAGTAGACCATATCTGGGTGATGGACGGCGGGAAGCTGGTGGACCAGGGTAAGCATACCGAGCTGCTGCAGCGTCCCGGACTCTACCTGGAGGCCTGGCAGGCCCAGCAGGGGGCCGAGCAATGATCGCGCATCTCCGCCGTTTCTGGGTCTACATACGACCGGATGCTTGGCTGTTTGTACTCACCCTCCTGTTGATGCCGGTGCAGGCGGGTCTGGGCATCGCCCAGCCGTTGATCCTCAAAAAGATTCTCGACGAACACATCGTAGCGGGCAATCCCGAGGGTCTGCAGGGTCTGGCGCTGTTGTGGCTGGGCCTCGTGGTGGCCACCTTTGGGGTGCAGGGCGGCTACATGGTGGCGCTCACCTTTGTGGCAGAAAACAGTATTTTACGGTTGAGGCAGGATCTCTACAAGCAGATCCTCTCCCTCTCTCAGCGTTTTTATGAGGGGCAGCCCACCGGGCAGATCATGACCCGGGCCACCTCGGACGTGGATGCGCTGTCTGAGTCCATCACCATGGGCTCGGTGTCGCTGCTGTTGGACCTGCTCACCATGCTGGGTGTGCTGACGGCGATGGCGCTGTTGGACTGGCGGATGACGCTCCTGTTGATCTGCCTGGGGCCGCCCTTGGGTGCGGTGATCGAGGTGATCCGCCGTCGGATGCGCGGGCTGTACGGGCAGATCCGCGATGCGCTGGCGGCGCTCAATGCCTTTCTGGCCGAGCGACTGGCGGGTGTGGAGGTGCTGCAGCTCTATGGCCAGGAGGCCCGTGCGGCCGCCCGCTTTGAGGCCCTGGATGCCAGCCACCGCGACGCCAACGTCCGAAACAATTTCTATGATGCTTTTTTGTATGCCTTCATCGACGGGGTCACCAGCATCTGCACGGCGATGATCATTGCCTTCGGTGCCTGGGAGCTTGGCGCGGGCAAAGTCGGCATTACGGTGGGCCTTGTGGTGGCCTTTGTGGACTATGTGGAGCGGCTGTTCCGGCCCCTGCGCGAGTTCTCGTCGAAGGTCACCTTTTTGCAGCGGGCGGGGGCGGCGCTGGACAAGATTTTCTGGCTGTTGGGGGTAGAAGACCGGATCACCGCCGGAGATTCCCAGCTCAACCAGCCCACCGGTAGTCTATCGATTCGGAATGTATCGTTCCGATACCGGCCCGATGCGCCAGCCATCCTCCAGGACATCAACCTGGAGCTACATCCTGGCGAAGTGGTGGCCGTGGTCGGCCGCACCGGCGCCGGGAAGAGCACCCTGGTGCGCCTGCTCGCGCGGATTCACGACGGCTATACCGGCAGCATCCTGGTGGATGGTTTCGAGCTGTCGCGGATCGCGCCATCCTCGGTGCGGCGTGCAATCGGCATGGTGCGACAGGAAGTGCAGCTCTTCTCGGACACGATGCAGTTCAACGTGACCCTGGGCGATGAAAGCCTGGATCCGGGGCGGGTGGAGGAGGCAGTGCAGCTCTCCAACCTCGCGGTCGTTGCAGCGCGTCATCCCGACGGGATGAACCGAAAAATCCGCGACCGGGGTGGAGATCTGAGCGCGGGAGAGGCGCAGATCCTTGCGCTGGCGCGCACCCTCGCCCGCGACCCGGCGATTGTGATCCTGGACGAGGCCACCGCCTCGGTGGATCCAGTGACGGAGCAGCTTTTACAGGCCGCCATCGCCCGGATTTTCGAGCGGAAGACCTGTCTGGTCATCGCCCATCGCCTCTCCACCATCGTGGGAGCCGACCGGATCCTGGTCCTGGACCAGGGTCGGGTGGCGGAGCAGGGCAGCCATGCCGAGCTGATCGCGCTCGGCGGCGCCTATGCCAGCTTGTACCAGGAAGGTTTCGGCAGCCCTACAGCGGAGCCGGAAGTCCTGTCCGCCCGGTCACGCGGGTGAAGATGATGGCGGTGGTCAGGCCCATCACCGGCATGGCTACCAGGGCGCCCATGCCGCAGGTGAAGATCACCACAAAGAAAGATGCGATGCCCAGCAGTAGAAAGGTCACAAATAACTTGATTTTACTGCCATCCATTACCTCCCACGAGCGGCGCAAGCAATCCACCGCGCCGAGCTCGGAGTCAATGGCGTAGAGCTGTGCCATCGCCAGACCCCAGGCGATGATGATGCCGGGAACAAAGAGGAAGACCAACCCGGCAAAGACCGCCAGAAACACCAGGATCTGCGTGCCCATCACCGAAAAAAAGCGCCCATAGCCAGAGGTGAGCATGTTCAGATCGGCCGTTTGCCCGCGTGCAACGGCGAGGTTCATACGGGTAAGGCCGATCATGGCGGCGGTGTTCACCAGAACCTGGATTCCACCTCCGAGCACGGCGCCCACCACCACCACCAGCATGACCAGGGCCTCGTTGTCCTGGGCCACCACCTGGACTCCCGTCGTGATCAGGTTCAACGGAAGCTGCACGATCATGTTGATGATGAAGCTGCCGAAGAAGACGATCAGGGTGGAGATGATCAGGATCACCGCGTTGGCCTTGAATTTCTCCCAGGCTTCCGACAACACCTCGGTGGCCTCCCAGGGGATGGGACTGCCGTCCTGGATGTCCCCCAAGGCGGTGGGGTTTGTGGGGAGCGGAGAGAAAAGGTTGTCAGACATGGGGACTCCTGGCGCCCTTCTACCATGTTTCGCAATTCTACAACAGATCCGCCAACACCCGAGGATCATTGGCTGCCGACGCGGCCACCTGCCGGGAGATGGTGCCGGCCTCCAGGTGGATACGCAGGTGGTCCTCCAAGCGCTGCATACCCAGCGAGCGCGAGGTGGCCAGCACATTGGCGGTCAGGTGCATCTTCTCTTCTCGGATGTGCGTGCGGACGGCATCGTTGCAGATCAGCAGCTCCGCCGCCAGACAACGCCCACGACCGTCGGCACGCGGAAGCAAACGCTGAGAGATCACCGCGGTGAGTGTACCGGCGAGTTGGATACGCACCTGAGCCTGTGCATCAGCAGGAAAAACGTCGATGATCCGGTTGACGGTGCCGATGGCCGAGGGTGTGTGAAGTGTCGCAAGCACCAGATGTCCGGTCTCGGCGGCCAACAGCGCGGTGGAGATGGTCTCCAGATCGCGCATCTCGCCGATACAGATCACGTCGGGATCTTCGCGAAGGGCATGGCGTAAGGCAGCTCCAAAGCTGCGAACATCCGATCCCACCTCCAACTGAACCAGCAGGCTCTGCCCGTGGGGATGCCGGTACTCCACCGGATCTTCGATGGTGATGATCTTGCGACGGGTACGCGTGGCCATGTGGTGGATCAGCGCGTTCATCGTGGTGGTTTTGCCATGGCCGGTGGGTCCGGTGATCAGGATCAGCCCGGCGTCTTTGAGCGCCAGATCCCCGATGATCGGGGCGATGCCCAGCTCGTGCAGCGTGCGTGCGCGCGACGGGGTCACCCGGATGGCGGCCTCGGCCACTCCTTCGCGCAAATGGACAGAGACCCGAAAGTGGCCCAGCGGCTGGCCGGATTCCTCGCGGGGAATGTAGGTAAAACAGACCTGCCACTGCTGAGCCAGCGTGGTGGCCAGGTCGTCGTTCAGCATGGAGCGCACCAAGCCGTCGCAGGTCATGGCGTCCAATGCCGGATAGTCCATGGCCCGGATACCGCCATGTATGCGCAGGGAGGGTGGCGCCCCAGCCAGCAGGTGCAGGTCGCTGGCGTGGGCACGCTGGGTCTCGCGGAGCAGGGCGTGGATGTCCATCACGCGAATGTAGCCTGTCGTAGCAGAGAGGTGCGGAGGGCGCTACACTCGGCAGATGCTGCTGTACCTGCTTGCCTGCCAGACCATTTCCGGAACCGATTTTGCCAACCTGGGGCAGGACTGCTCCAAGCGTGCCTGCGTCAACGGCTTGACCTGCTCCCAGGCGGAAATCTGCCTCGAAGATGGCGAGTCCGGGACCTATCAGGAGGGGGAGGATTGCTCCGCCACCGACGAGTGCGCGAACGGCCTGGTCTGCTCGGGAGAAAACCTCTGTGCAACACCGGGATCTCCAGGGACGGCCGGGGACGGGAAAGCCTGCACGGAGGAGGCGGACTGTGCTTCCGGTCACTACTGCGGAGACGATGGTCTGTGCCACGATCTCCAGATTCCCTATTGGGAAAGTGACGCCTGCCCGGCGGATGATCCCGACAACTTCCGGGCCATCTTTGAAGTGCCGCGCCTTCCCGCGTCGGGACAGATCGACTTTTTTGCGCTGCCCTTTCCCAACGACATCCGCCGGGACACCAGCAAGCACCCCGATCTTTCCGGCTTTCCGCTGCCGCCCGACTCGCAGGCCCAAGAGCTCTTAGACGCCATCCAGGCCGAGGTTGTGGACTTCGGCCGGAACCCCACGGTCTATTTCCGCTTTTCGCAGGCAGTCGATAGCAACAGCCTTAAAGCCCTGGCCGACGATGCCACCATCCACTGGGCCGTCCTGGACGGCCCGGGCTACGGAGAACGCAGCTCGCTCCGATATTTCTATCGAACGGGTCGAGGCCGTTACATCTGCCAGAACTGGCTGGCCGTCTCCACCTATGAAGGGGAGATGTTGCCCACGGAGAGCGTGGTGGCGGTCTACCTCACCAAGGGCATCAAGTCCAAGGGCGGAAAAGAGGCGGGGAGAGAGGAGGCTTTTGAAAAACTACTTGCCAGCGATCGTCCGGATAACGTCGGCATGGGCCTGGCCTGGGATGCCTACGCACCCTTCCGGGAGTACATCGCCGATCAGGGCATCGAGGCGGACAACATCCTCTCTGCCGCCGTGTTCAGTACCGGAGATCCCGGCGACATCCTGCGCTCTCTGGATGATTCCGCGATCGGCAATGTGGAGTTGAAAGACATGGTGCGCTGTGCCGCCGGAGCGCAGGGGCCTTGCGACGTGGCTTGCGACGCACCTCCGGCCGGGATGGAAGAAATCCAGGGGCACCTGAGCCTGTCGCTGTATCGCAACAGCGACGGGAAGGTGGAGCTGGACAGTTTTGGCCGGCCGGTCGTACAAGGTAGCGAAGACGCCTGTTTCTCCCTCACCCTTCCTGCAGGGGTTTCCCCCACAAACGGGTGGCCGGTGGCGATCCTGGCGCAAGAAGAGGGCCGCGACTTCCGGGAAGCCAGCACTCAGGGCATCGCGGTGAGTCTGGCCACCGAGGGATGGGGCAGCTTGACCCTGGCACTTCCCGGGCAATCCGGTCGGAGTGGCGGTACCACGCCCAGCGATCCCCTGCGGATGCGCAGCGAGCTGGTGCAGCGTGCCGCGGACCTGCACGCCGCCATCGAAGCTATCCGCTCTCTGAACCTGTCGGAAAGTGAAAGTCCAACCGGGGTAAGCCTGCGGGTGGATGGGCAGCGGCTGTACCTCGTCGCCCACGGTCAGGGGGGCATCGGCGGGGCTTCGGCCATGTCCTGGTCGCCTTATTTGAAGGGAGGGGTGGTCGGCAACGTACCTGGAGTTTTTGCCTTGTGGATGCCGGAGGCGATCCACCCCGTGGACTACCGGCACGGGCTGATGACCGCCCTGGGCGACAGCTCGGTGGACGTCCACCATCCGCTGGTCAGCCTGCTGCAGCTGTATCTGGAGCCGGTAGAGACGACCAACAACGCCGGCTTCCTCTTCCGGGATCCGCAGATGGAGGCGCTGCATATGCTCTCGGTGGACGGGGTGGCCGACGACAGCCTGCCCCGCGAGTCGCTGCAGGCGATGTTACGCGCGTTGGACGCCCCGATCGTGGGCACGGTGCTGGACGACTACGGGCAGGGCACCGCCACCGCACCGGCCTCCGAGAATGTCTCCACGGCGGACGGCCGGCGGACGGCCGGCTCGGTGCAGGTGCAGTCCGGCCACGAAGCTCTATTTGACGGGGGAGGCGCAACGACGGCGGATTTCCTGGGTTCTTCCTCGGCAAACGCGCCGACCATCAATCCCTGAGTCAGGGGGGAGGGGAGGGCGGTGTCGCCCCGGCGGGAAAATCCTGCTTGGGAGGCGGCGGACTGCCGCCCGGTGGGGGAGCACCAGGGGCCCCCTTGTCGTCCAGGGGCTCCATTCCCGGCGGGGGGATCATCTTCTCCACCACCGCCCCCTCCACGCGATCCGGCGACAGCAGCGCCACCTGTTCGCGCGCGAGCGGCCCCGGAACCATCAGATCGACGCGGCGCTGGGTCACTTCGGTAAGATTTAATACAGCGAGCGCCGATGCCGGAACCACTCCGTCCCGGTCATCGTCGCAACCGTAGCGCAATGTAAAGCCGGTAAGTTCGGGTAGAAAGAGCACATAGGCGCCTTTCTGCTCCAGAACTGCGAAGGTGAGCTGGATCTCGTCGTCGGTGGCCTCCGCCAACACCGGGCCATTGCAGCCCCCCGAG
This sequence comes from uncultured Pseudomonadota bacterium, assembly GCA_903891165.1. Taxonomy (GTDB): domain Bacteria; phylum Myxococcota_A; class UBA796; order UBA796; family SXON01; genus CAITDR01. The sequence goes on along the minus strand of CAITDR010000677.1, from coordinate 3,617 downwards.
AGCAGGCGTCCGGTCCAGAAGGGGCTTTGGTCCAGGATCAGCTCGGTCTGGCTCCACTCCGGCTGATCCTCCCGCAGGGGGCGCTCCTCGCGCTCGACGGTGGGCACCCCAGGCAGGCAGGCCAACAGCCAGATCAAAGGGGCTCCACCACACAGGGCAGACCGTTCAGCGCCGGGGTGCCGGTAAAGGGGTCGCGCGCCCCCAGCGGGATCAGACGCATGACGTCCACTTCGTAGCCGGAAGGCAGATCAACGGTGGAAGCCTGCAGGTTGGCATCCAGATGGACGGTGGTCTCCACTTGGCCGGTCTGGGTACGGATGCGCACCCGTTGGCCCTCCGCAAAGCCCAGAGAAGGATGTAGGGTGACCCCGGGATCTTCGGCGGTGAGGCGGTCAAAAGCACGCAGTGCCCGATCGCGAGCGGCGCTGCTGAGGAGCCGCAGGGGCAGACCGGGTACGGTGGCAGGCTCGGAGAGCGCGGCCAGGGCTTCGGAAACCGGAGGAGGAAGCAGGTGAAAGCGGCCATCGTCGTGTCCCGGACGCCAGGTGGCACGGTCCACATCCCCGCCATTCCACTCCGGCTTCAGGCTGCCGTGCGGACTGTCCGCACGCTCGTTCCATGCCCGTTCCTCCCAGGTACCCAGGTTGGCGGTGGCCAATGCGCCACCCATCAGCCTCAGATGGGGACCGAAGTGCCCTCCCCGCCAGGAGGGGCCAACCCGGCGGAAGAGCTCGGATAGGATCCATTCTTCTCCCTTGGCTTCTCCCGGAGCAGACACCAACGCATCCGTATGCGCTGCCACCCGGAAGGGCAACAGCGGGCTGTCCAGGAGGCGCAGATCGGACCGCTCCCAAGCATGGGTACTCGGAAGTATCCAATGGGCCAGCTTGGTGGTATGGTTTTCGGCAACGTCGGTGCAGACCAGAAGCTCCAGATCCCGGAGACCCTGCTCCAACATGGCGCCTCCCGGCTGCTCGCGGACGGGATCACCATGCAGACAAAGCAGAGCACGAAGCTGCCCTTCTCCCGGCGTGACCATCTCCTCGGTCAGGATGGAAGCGGGGGCCTGGAGCAGCAGGAGGGGGTAGTCGCCGATGCGGCTACGCGGAGCCTTGTCCGTCGGCAGGCGGGTCGCCACCGGTCGCAGGTCAAAAACCCCGCGATTTTCGTAGATTCCGCCGGGGCGGAGCAGGTTGGCGGTCAGGGCGTGGAGCACCAGGAGCGCCCATGCGGTCATCGTGCCCTGAGCACTGTTCAGGCTCTGCTCGGAGCGCCAGCCCAGGGCCATAGCCGCCCGCGAAAATTTGAGGGCCACCGCCTGGATATCGGCAGGGGTCAGGCCACAGGCGGCGGCGCAGCGCTCCAGAGTCCAGGGGGCGATCAGCTCTTGAAGGCGGGAAAAGCCGGTGGTGTAGTCCCGGACATATTGCTCGTCGTACCAGCGGTTCTGGAGGATGGCCTGGATCATGCCCAGGAGAAAATAGAGCTCGGTGCCGGGAAGGCACTTCAGGTGCAGGTCTGCACCGGCCGCCAGGGGGGTACGGCGCGGATCGACGGCCACCACCTTGGTGTTTTTGGTCTTGCGGCTGTGGGCCAGCTCGGCAAGGAGGCCCGGTCCCTCCTGTAGCGGCCCCACCCCCTGGGCTTCCTGGTTGGCGCCCAACAAAAGAAGGTAGTGCGTTCGGCCGATATCCCCCTGTAACGGTGCAATTCTGCCCATCACCCACTCGGTGGCGCGCAGCCAGGGACCTCCCTTCACCGACAGCGGACTGAAGATCGAGGGGGTGCCCCAGCCCAGGGCCACCGCGAGGGTACGCACCACCCCATGCAGGTGGAGGCCCACCGGCGCCCCGGCGTAGATCCCCAGGGATCGGGGACCGGAGCGGCCCCGGATCTCCTTGAGCTTCGCGGCAATCTCGTCCAGCGCCTGATCCCAGGACACCTCTTCCCAGCGGTCCCCGGTGCGACGTAGGGGCCGGGTCAGGCGACGTCGGTCCGACCGGGCGCCGCTGCTGGTGGTGCAGAGACCGCAGGGCACTCCCTTGCCCATGGGACTCTGATCATCCGGCACCAGACTACGGATCTGATCCCCTTCCACCTCGGCCTTCAGCGCAATCCCGCACTCACTGAGCCTGCACCACGTACGAAGCTCCGCCATCGCCTCATCCCAAAAAGGCAGCCTAACTCTCCCTCTCCACACCGGCTCAGAAAAGGAATGAATGAGTATTCATTCACCCAGAATCAGGTAGGCAGATCCTCGGGATCCGGCGCCCGCTCGGGCATAGAACGCAAGAGCAGCTCCAGCATGGCGCGGCTCCTCGGGAGCTGCTGGCACTGCAGCAGCAGCTCCTGGGCGGCGGCGCGCGAGCGGAGGCGGGAGAGGAGGCGGAGGACCAGCAGATCCGGCTCCGGTCCCCAAAGCTCGGCGAGGTAGGGAACCACTGGCGCGGAAGGCCAATGATCCAGCAGCTCCCCCGTGGTGCGCAGGGTCAGATCCGGGTCCACCCCAAACAGGGCCGCCAACGCCTCACAGCGCCCGCTGGAAACCGCGACAAAGGCCAGTGCCTTGAGGTGCCCTGCCTCGGCGTGGGCAAAACAGAGCTGGGCAAAGGCGGGATTTTCGAGGGTAGAGAGCAGGTGCATCGAGCCTGCAAGCATGCCCTCCACTTTCCGGGAGAGGGCCACCAGCCAACCCGCCGTGGGGTGCCGGTCGATGGCCAGCTGCAGCACGTCGGGGGCCACCTCCGCAGACATATCCACGAGTCTCGGGTACAATCCTCGTGGAGAAAGCATCTTTTCCAAGACCTCCACCTGCGAGAAGGCCGCGCGGATCAGGCGCACCCCGCCGGGGGACTTGGGCCCACAGACCAGATCGGCAAGCACTGCAGGCTCACGACTGGCCAACATGGCCAAGAGAGGTTCCAAGGGAGCTTCCCCGGCGTCCCGCACCACCGTTCGTAGCAGCTCCAGGTTCTGCTTCAGATCCAGATCGCCCAGATCCCCGCTCAGAAGGCTCATAAGCTGCTCCGAATACCGCAGAGGCGGTCTGCGTCACCGGTAGGCAGCGCCGAGCCCACGGCCTGACCCACCCAGGGACCGGGAGAGGTGGGAAGGAAGAGCGAAGGGGAGTTGGAGAGACCTGACTCGGAAAGCAGCGGGTGATCCTGGGAAAGCATCGGACGGAAGCCGGCGTCCACCCGCTCGTGGATCATCTGGAGGCCGCAGGCGGAAAGTGCAAAGCCCTCACCATCCTGTGCAGCGAAAAGAACGGAAATATCCTGCCGTTCTGTCCAGCGTGTCTCCATACGGTGCAGACAGAGCCAGGCCTGCTGGATGGCGTCCACCCGGTTGTCGCCTCCGGGCCAAGCGGCCATGGCCGCGCGGGCCGCATCGGCGGCCATCCAGGCTTCCGAAGGAGAAAGCGAAAATGCAAGACGACCCGCCCAGGCCAGGGATACACCGCCAACGGTCATCTTTCCCCGGAAATGCCCTGCGAAGGGTCGGCGCCCCGGGCTGCCGAGAAGGTGGACTTCCACCATGCTATACGTCGCGATCGATCAGGGTACTGATACCCTGGCCAAAACCGATACACATCGTCGCCAAGCCGCGGCGCCCGC
>CAITDR010000676.1 GCA_903891165.1 uncultured Pseudomonadota bacterium | reverse complement strand
GACTCAGCGATGCGCGAACGTTCGGTGGAGGCCGGATCAAAGCGGTCGATCACCACTTCCGTTACCTTTTCCACCTCCTCCAGCTCCACTTCCTTCCCTCTGAAAAATCCGCGCGAAAAGCCCATCTTGCGCAACTCTGCCGTGGTCTGCTCCTTGGGGACCTTGGCGAGCAGGCGGCCCTTGCCGGGCGCCGATTGCTGCAGCAATTCAGCGGCCATCCCGGGCGGCAGGGGGCGGATAACCGCGTCACAATGAGGACAATGGGGCACACCCAGGTTGGCCCAGAGCAGGCGCAGGTGGTCCTGGATCTCGGTGACCGTCGCCACGGTGGAGCGTGGGTTGTGGGCGCTGTTCTTCTGGTCGATGGCAATTGCGGGCGCCAGACCATGGATTTTGTCCACATGGGGCCGCTCCAGGCGTCCCAGAAAGCGGCGGGCATAGGTGGAGAGCGCCTCCACATAGCGGCGCTGCCCCTCGGCGAAGATGGTGTCGAAGGCCAAGGAGGTCTTGCCGGAGCCGGAGCGTCCGGTGATCACCGTGGTTTTCCCTCGGGGAATGGTCAGCGACACCCCCTTCAGGTTGTGGCAGCGTGCCCCTTCGATCACCAGATCCTGGCCACCGTCGCCATAGCGGGCGACGCCCCGGTCGGACGCAAAAAGCGGTCGATGCCCGCCGAACTCAGGCATAGCCGCCAGCACCACGCCGGTGTTGGTCAAGGTGCGCGCCAGCTGCTCGGGGCTGCCCTGCGCAACCAGGCGTCCCCCGGCTTTGCCGCCCTCCGGCCCCAACTCGATCAGGTGGTCGGCTACCTTGATGATGTCGGTGTTGTGCTCGATGATAAGCACGGTATTTCCGGCATCGACCAGGGCCTGGAGTGCGCGGATCAGCACTGCCACATCCTGAAAGTGCAGGCCGGTGGTGGGCTCGTCCAACAGATAGAGGGTGTGGCCCGTGGGGGGGCGCTGTAGCTCCGCAGCGAGCTTTAAACGCTGGGCTTCGCCGCCGGAAAGTGTCGTAGCGGACTGGCCCAGGGCTACATAGTCCAGGCCCACCATCACCATGGCGGAGAGCATTCGGCTGAGCTTGGGGTGGGCCTTGAAAAACTCAGCAGCTTCGCCGACCGTCATCTTCAGAACATCGGCAATGGAAAGGCCTTTCCAGCGGATTTCCAGCGTCTCGGCGTTAAAGCGGCGCCCTTCGCAGGCCTCGCAGGGCACCTCCACATCGGCCAGAAACTGCATCTCGATGGTGCGTACGCCGGCCCCTTCGCAGGCTTCGCAGCGTCCACCCGGCACATTAAAGGAGAAGCGCCCCTTGGCATAGCCACGTGCGGCGGCCTCCGGGCTGGCGGCAAAAAGGTCGCGGATCAGATCAAAGGCGCCTGAGTAGGTGGCCGGGTTGGAGCGGGGGGTACGTCCGATGGGCTGCTGGTCGATCTCAATCAGCTTGTCCAGTTGCTCGGCGCCGGGGATACCCTGCTTGATGGCTTCTTTTTCCTCCTCCCCGCGCTTGGCGGCCAGCACCTTCTGCACCCGGGGCTCCAGCTCCTCGGTCATCAGCGTACTCTTGCCTGATCCGCTGACTCCGGTGAGCACGGTCAGGGTACCCAAAGGAATTTCTATTGTCAGATCTTGAAGGTTGTTGAGCTTGGCTCCCTCCAAACGGAGTGTTTTTCCGACGCCGGTCCGCCGCTGGGTGGGCAGGGCGATGGTCACTTCGTCCCGCAAAAAGCGCGCCGTAGGTGTATCCAGCATTACAAAATGAGCTGGATCCCCTTGCCCGGTCAAGTGCCCGCCGAAGCGGCCTGCCCCTGGCCCGATGTCCACGATGTGGTCGGCACGTTCCATCGTCTCGCGGTCGTGTTCGACAACCACCACGGTATTGCCGACGTCCCGCAGCGCAAAAAGAGCGTCGATCAGCCGACCATTGTCGCGCGGGTGCAGTCCGATTGAGGGTTCGTCCAGCACATAGGTGACCCCCTGGAGGCGGCTGCCGACACAGGCGGCCAGTCGGATACGCTGGGCTTCGCCCCCCGACAGCGAGTTGGAGCGGCGGTCCAGGTTCAGGTAGCCCAGGCCCACCTCGTCCAGAAAACGAAGGCGATCCTGGATCTCCTTCAAAAGTGTCTCGCCGATCAGCTGCTCCCGTTCATCCAGGCTCAGACCGTCAAAAAAGCGTCGTGCTTCTTCAACCGGAAGGTGGACCATTTGGTCGATCGTGTACTGGCGGAAGCGGACGGCCAACGCAATCGGGTTGAGGCGGCGTCCATCACAGGCGGTGCAGATGGTATAGACCGGCCGCAAAAATGTGGATTCTTCGGTGGTTTTCAGGCCCAGACCGCCGCAGGAAGGGCAGGCCCCTTGGGGGGCGTTGAAGGAGAAGAGGCGGGGCTCCAGCTCGGGTATGGAGATGCCGTGCACCGGGCAGGAGCGTTCCACCGCGTGTAAGGCGTAGTCTGTGCCGATCAGCGTACTGACCAGTCCCTTGCTCAGCTTCACCGCCCGCTCGATGCCCTCCACCAGCCGCGGACGGTCTGTAATGGAGAGTACAATCCGGTCAATCACCAGCTCGATGGTGTGTTTTTCATAGCGGGCGAGCGTGACTGGCTCTTCCAAGGAGCACAGCTCCCCGTCGATCCGGGCGCGCAGCCAGCCCTGTGCGAGCCACTCTTCGAGTTCCTTCCGGTACTCTCCCT
>CAITDR010000675.1 GCA_903891165.1 uncultured Pseudomonadota bacterium | reverse complement strand
CCGGATGCAGCTGCCCCATGTGCGGATCAACTGGCGAATTTGTGATAATCCGGTATTTGCAAGTGGGGAAACGCCCGATCTGATCCTGCATTTTGGTCCCCTGCCCGCCGCGGGCGCCTGGATCTCCACCACGCTCTACAGGGCGCCAGAGCGCTTGATCGCTTCCGCCAGCTATATCGCCGAAAAAGGGCTGCCAACCACCGTGGAGCAGCTCTCCGATCACCCGCTTCTGCTGTGGAAGCCCCCGACCGAGGAGGCGGAGCTGCTGCCGCTGCGGGCGGGCGGACATATTCGTGTTGCACCTGCCTTTGTCTCTGCCGATGTACACCTGGTGCGCTGCCTCGCGCTGGCCGGCGCGGGCATTGCCTTTGTGCCCGATGGTGGCCTGCCCGAGCCCGATCCGGGTGCGGAGGTGGTACCGGTTCTGGCCGCGGAGGTGGGGCGGGACCAGGCCCTCCGGGCGCTGGTGCCGGCGACCCTGGCCACCTTGCCCACCGGCCAGCGTCTTTTGGATGTGCTGCGGGAATTGTCCATGTTGTTGGTGGCATAGGTCCGGCGTCCCGCGGAAAGGTAGGGGCGAGGTGGGCATGGCGCGTTAGACCCCCTCCCCTTGAGTGTTTGATGACGATCCACTGGTTTCCCGGCCATATGTCCACCGCCCGCAACGAGCTGCGGAAGGTGATGCCCGATGTGGATATGGTGATCGAAGTGCTGGATGCCCGCCTGCCCTTCAGCAGCGAAAATCCGCTGGTAAGCGAGCTTCGTGGCCAGAAGCCCTGCATCCAGATTTTGAATAAAAGCGACCTTGCTGATCCTGCGGTAACGACGGAGTGGATGGACAGCATGGTGCTGACCCCCGGTATCGGGGTGCTGCTGCACCAGCACAAGGCGTCGTTGATGATGCCCCTAACCGCGATGGCCCGGAAGCTGGTGCGTTCTCGACGTTCCGGCCCGTTGGTCGCGATGATCCTCGGGATTCCCAATGTCGGTAAGTCTACGCTCATCAACGGCCTCGCCGGGCGCCCCATTGCCAAAACTGCAAACAAGCCAGGATTAACAAGGGTTCCGCAGCGGGTGAAGGTGGGGCCGGACCTGATCCTTTTGGACAGTCCAGGGCTGTTGTGGCCGCGCCTGTCGCCGGTGGCCTGCGCCTTCCGTCTGGCGATCAGTGGTGCCATCTCCGACCGGGTGTTGGAGTACGAAGAACTTACAGAATTTGCGATCCCCTTCCTGCGGGAGCGCTACCCGCAGGGGGTGACCGGTCACTATAGCCTGGACGAATTCCCAGCCCAGAATGCTGAGCTTTTGGAGGCGATCGCCCGGCGCCGGGGCTTTTTAGGCCGGGGGGGCTTTGTGGACATCACCCGGGCGGCCGAGCGGTTGATCCTGGATCTCCGGGAAGGAAAACTGGGCCCGCTGAGTCTGGAGCGGCCTTCGGATTGTCGGCGCTGATACATCTGATACATGGTCTGATACATCGTGATACATTCACAAAACGTAGCTGCTACAAGCTATTTCGTGATACACGTCCAAATGTATCAGCTCTCCTTCTTTGGCTTCTTCGGTGGCGGCAAAGGCAGCGCGTCGGCCGTGGCCTGTAGAAAACTCCGCAGCCAGTCCCCCTCCCCCCAGCGGGCATCGGGTACCCGCAGGCTGGGTTTTGCACCGGGGTAGGCGGGGCACAAGTTGCTTTCGTCCAGATAGCTCAATCCCACCGGCGTTACTTTTACAAAAAGCTGGTCGT
>CAITDR010000674.1 GCA_903891165.1 uncultured Pseudomonadota bacterium | reverse complement strand
GGCGGAGGAGGCTGAAGAGGAATTTTCTGGCAGCCTGCCTCGGGTAGGAACGGGGTGGAGGGCGCCGGTAGAGGAGGACGGAGCTCTGATTCTATCTCCTCGTCGTTCGGATCCAGAGCTGTTGGGTCCGATGGAAGGGGAACTGTGGCTGATCTTTCAAGGCCCCATAGGCGCCACCCTGGACGTCGGGACGCAGAAAGTTACGATCCATGCAGACGTGACGGTAAAGGAGGAGGAAGGCCCGGTCCCGCGCTATCAGGGCCGGGGTGCCGCTGCGCTCCCGCTCAGCGAGTCTCTGCAGCCCGCTGAGCCGCTGTGGATGGTCTTTTCTCATCCGGAATCTTCCAGGGTGATGCTGCTTTCTTCGTCTGACGCTCTGTGGAGCATGCACGCGACGGGGCAGCTTCGTTTTGTACACTACTACCAGATCCTGAACATGGTAGAGCAGCTACGCTGGGCAGAAGAGCTGCTTGGAAGCCGAACTGTGACCGATGTACAGCCGCCCGGCTGGAGCTACCTGCTGGCTGGACCCCTCGCCGTGACACCGGAGCTGGCAACGGCCAATGTCGTGATGCTCCTGTATCTGGGACTGGGGATCTTTGTGGGTCTCCAGGCACTTCAGTCCTGGAAGGGTAGGCCCGGATGGCCGACGTTGCTGCTGCTCCCGGCGCTGGCTGCCCAACATGCGCGCCTCCTGTTGGAGCCGGGCAGCGGCGTGCTGCCGGATAGCCTCTACGCCATCACGACGGTGGCTATGGTGGGAAGCCTTGCGGGACGAGGATTTTCCGGGTGGATGCTGATGGGGCAGATGTTGCGCTATCCAGCCTCCGGGATCGGGATCCTGGCGGCGCTGCTGGCCGGGCAGCCGCTGCGGTTGCTACGGGCCTTGGCACTGGTCCTTGGAGTTGCGGCCTTGTTCGGGATCTATGGCTGGGGGAGCGGGCAACTGGAGGGCTGGCTGGCAACGGTTTTGTGGGAGACCGGCCCGGAGCACTGGCATGGCGAAACCGACATCGGTCTCCTCCTTCCACGCGTCCCCGAATTTTATGCCTTGTGGCTGGGCTATGCGGGTGGGATCCCGCTGTTGGCCGCGCTGGCCTGGCCGGGGGCCCCCGCAGGGGTGGCGAGGCGGGGAGCAACGGTGGCCCTGGGGACCGCAGCGCTCTACAGCCTGCTCCTCTGCACCATCGACCACTTTCCCTCCCACTACTTTCTGCCGCTGCTCTGGCTGTCGGGGCTGGCGCTGCTCCTACTGTCGAACGGGTCCATGTTACGACGAATGGGGCTGCCGCTGTTGGGCCTGATCGGCCTCTTCCTGAGCGCCTGGTACCTTCCGGTTATCTGAGTTTTTTTCGATACAAGCGCGCATCACATCCATCAGAATAATACCGTGGGCGCAATCCATCCTGCATATAGCCGGTGGATTCATAAAGTTGGATCGCGGCGATATTGTCTTCACGTACCTCTAGGAGTGCGTACGCGAGGTCCGGCCGTGCATGCTCCAAATCGCTGAGGACCCGTCGCCCCAGGCCACGGCGTTGGGCATCGGGATGCACCGCAACACGCATCACCTCTACTTCGTCCAGGATCCACCAGCCCAGTGCCGAGGCCAGCACCCGCCCCTCCACCTCGATCACGCGGAACAGGGTACCCGGTCGCTGCACCTCGGCCCCCAAAGAGGCTTCATTCCAGGCATCTCCGGGAAAACAGCGCCGCTCCAGCTCGGCCAGCTCAGGCAGGTCTAACAAGGTAGCAACACGATGAATCATGGCTTGCGCACCACCGTTCCCACGCGCAGCTTCGTGGTAAGCTCGGCGTAGAGACTGCGCCATTGTTCGGGCCCCCCGTGCAGCTGCTGCACGGCCAGCCCCACCGTCCGATAGACGTAGTGCTCCACCACCAGGCGGCTGTAGAGGAAGGCCTGGAAGTGATCGTCGTCCAGGCCCCAGCCGTTGAGAAAGGCACGGAAGGCGAGGGGATCTTCGAAGGAATTACGAAAGCTATCGAAACGGTCGCGCAGCTCGGCGGGGCCCGGCTTGAACACGCTGATGTCCCCGGCGCGTGCCCGGAGGATGGCATAGTCGATCAGCCGTTCTTCCAGGGGATAGGCGGGATCTTCCATAGGAGGGATAGGGCTGCGGTCGTGGAGGTCGAAGTCCTCCTCAAAATGGAGATCCGAGGTGGTCACGATCCGATCCCCCACCACATAGAGAATCTGGTCCACCCGATCCGCCGAAGCTGTGGCGAAGAGCAGCATCCACATCTATCCATTTCTAACGCCCGACTGGCCCTTTGTCCAGGGTGGCAAGCGGACAGATCCTGACCGGGCGGATTCAATCCCCATGGGTTAGCTCTGCCCCCGATGATCGACGTACAGCACCTGACCAAGTCCTACGGTCCCCGCCTTGCGGTGGATGATGTCAGCTTTTCCATCGGGAAAGGTGAGGTTGTCGGTTTTCTGGGCCCCAACGGTGCCGGAAAGACGACCACCATGCGCATCCTCACCGGCTTTCTCCCCGCAACGGGGGGCGACGTTAAAGTGGCGGGCTTCGACGTTTTTGACGAGCCGATGCAGGTGAAGCGCAGGGTGGGCTATCTGCCGGAGTCCCCTCCGCTCTACCCGGAGCTTACCGTCGGTACCTACCTGGAGTTCGCTGCTGAACTACGTGGTTTCTACGGGAAAGAGCGCCTGAAGCGGGTGGGTCGGGTGATGGAGCAGGTGGGTCTGGTGGGCTGGGAGGGGCGGGTCCTGGGGTCGCTCTCCAAGGGCTACCGGCAGCGGGTGGGACTGGCACAGGCCCTGGTGCACGAGCCTGAGGTGCTGATCCTGGACGAGCCTACGTCCGGCCTCGATCCGACGCAGGTGATGGGGATGCGGGAGCTGATGCGCGAGCTGGCGGCCACCCGCACGGTGATCCTGTCCACCCACATTCTGGGGGAGGTGGAGGCCATTTGCCCGCGTGCAATGCTGATTGCGGGCGGAAAACTTCGCGCAAGTGGAACCATCGCCGAGCTGCGGGAGCAGGCGCCGGGTGGGGTCTGGTACTACCTGGAAGTGGCCGGGGCCCAGGATAGGGAAGTGGGGGCCTTGGCGGGGGTTCAGATGGTTGAACCTTTGGGCATAGACGGGGATTTTGCGAAGCTCCGTGTACGTGCGCCTGCCGACCCGCGCGAGCTGCTCTTCCGGGCAGCGGCGGCCAAGGGCTGGCGGGTGCGTGCGCTGGAGCAGCGCCTTCCCAGCCTCGAAGAAGCCTTTATCGGGATCGTGGGGAGGGAGGGATGAAATTTGTCTTCACGATGTGGAAGAAGGAGCTGCGCAGCTACTTCGTCAGCCCCATCGCCTACGTTTTTCTGGCGGCCTACCTGCTGATCGCCGGGCTCTTCTTCTACCTGGGGGTGACGCTCACCGGCGAGGCCTCGCTGCGCGTACTTGCTGGAAACCTGGCGATCACCCAGATCTTCGTGCTACCCATGCTTACCATGCGTCACTTCGCCGAGGAGCGTCGCCAGGGCACGCTGGAGATGCTCTTGACGGCACCGATCCCGCTGTGGGCCATCGTGGTGGGCAAGTGGGCTGCTTCGGTGACCCTCTGTGCGATTATGTTCGCGGGCACCCTGGTTTTTCCGGCGGTGTTGGCCTACTACGGGGATCCCGACTGGGGGGTGATGCTCACCTCCTACCTGGGGCTGTTTGCCGTCGCCTGCGCTTTTTGTGCGGCGGGGCTATTTTCGTCCTCCCTGTTGGATGATCAGATGGCGGCGGGCCTGATCGGCGCGGTCATCCTGGTGCCCTTCTGGCTGGTCGGTCGCGCCGAGGCGCTGGTGCCCGACGAGTGGGCGGACAGGGTCCGGCCGCTGTCGCTGCTCTACCATCTGGACTCCTTCAACCGGGGGGTCCTCGACAGCATGGACATCTACTATTTTGTAGCCTTTACGGCTGTCTTTCTCTTCCTGACCTTCCGCTCGCTGGAATCGCGGAGGTGGCGATGAACCGGAACCTGCAACGGCGCCTTGCGACCGGCTCGAATGCCGCTCTGGTAGCGGTGATCATGGTGCTCATCGTCGTCTTTGGCTATGTGCTTCTGGAGCCTTTCCGCATCCGTGTGGACTTCTCGGCCACCCAGTCCTCCCGGCTGATGGAGGACACCCAGAACAAGCTGCGCATTCTGGAAAAAGATGCGATCCCGGTCAAGATCACTGCCTTCTCGGCCCAGGAGGGAAAGAAGGAAGCCTACTTCAAGAACCGGCAGCTCCAGGATCTGGTCGAGGAGATCGACTACGCGTCTTCGGTAGTGGAGGCCGAGTTTGTAGACTTTGATCGCGAGCGATTGACTGCGGAGAACCTGGGGGTCACCGAGTATGGCACCGTGGTGATCCAGCGGGGCGAGCAGCGGGTGGACCTGAAGGATCGGGACCTGTTCCGGCACGTGGGCAAGGGCGCCGATCGGGCGATGGAGTTTTTGGGGGAAGCGTCGGTGAATCGCGCTTTTTCTCAACTCATGGCCAACAATACGCGGGTGGTCTATGCCCTTGTGGGCCACGGGGAGATGAACCCCGAGAGTCGTGAGCCCGATGGACTCTCTGATCTGGGGAAAGCCCTGGATCAAGAGCACTATGAGCTGAAGCGTCTGGATCTGGTTCGTGATGCGAAGGGAGGGGTTCCCCAAGTGCCGGAGGATGCGGCGGCCGTGATCGTGGTGCGGCCGCGTGTGCAGATTCCAGCCTTGGAGCAGGAGCTTTTGCTGGCCTACCTGTCCGCCGGGGGGCCCCTGCTTTTTGCAGTCGATCCCGGGGGTGTGATCCCTGAGATTTTTGGCCGCTTTGGTGTGGCCGTCCCCGAGGGGATGGTGCTCGACAAATTGCTGGTCTTTCCCTTCCCCGATCGGCCGGTGCCGCGCTATCGCAACCATCCCATCACCGAGGCCTTGGCCAGCGAGACGCTGGTGACCCTGGTGTCGGGGGTGGCGCCGTTGCAGGCCGCAGTTCCCCCGCGCGAGGGCATTCGCAGTGCGACGCTGTTGGAAACCTCACGGGACGGCTGGATCGAGCGGGGAGGGGAGCTGAAGGGCGGAAATGCCCTCTTCCAACCTGAGATCGATGCAGCGGGTCCGGCGACCATGGCGTTGACGCTGGAGCTGGGGCGGGACTCCGGTTTGGTGAACCGGGGCCAGGGTCGGGTGATTGTGCTGGGGGACAGCGACATGCTCTCCAACAGCCTTCTCACCGAAGGCCCGGGCAACCTCTCTTTTGGCGTCAATGCGCTGCGCTGGCTGGTGGGGGATGATGGGCGCCTTTCGGTGTCCGGACGCCCCTCTGCGGTGCGAAAACTGGCCCTGACCGAAGAGGATCTCGGGCAGCTTCGCTGGGTGGTGATCGGCTTGGGGCCGCTGTTGGCCATGATGGTCGGCGCGGCGGTATGGTCTTCCCGGAGGGGTCGATGAAGGCGTTCCGTGGAACTCTGGTTGCGCTCCTGGTGCTCCTGGCGATGCTGGGGGCCTGGTACTACACCCGCCCGCCTGAGCAGGCGGTGCCGGTGGCCAAAAAAGACAAGAAAAAAGAAGAAGGACGCGCCCTTTTTCAATTTGAGAAGGCCAATCTGGTGAAGGTGGAGGTCAAGCGCCCCGAGGGGCAGATTGTCCTGGCCGAACGCGACGATGGCTGGTGGATCGAGGGAGAGAATCTCCGCGCGAGTCGCTCAATGGTGAACCGGGTCAAGCATCAGCTCCACGATCTTGTAGCGCGGGCTACAGTTGTGGAAGATGTGGGGCAGGACGCCCTCTATGGGCTGGGTGCCCAAGCGATTCGTGTGACCCTGAGCTTCCGCGATGGGTCCACGCTGTCCTTTGACGCGGGGGATCCGAACCCCTCGGGCGTCAGTTTTTACATCCGCCCCGTCGGCACTGACTCAGTGTTTACCGTTAAAAAGAGCGCGGTGGACTATTACTCTTTATCCCTGGCTGAGTTCCGAGAGCGGCGTTTTGCCACCTTTGACGCCAAGGACGTGGATCAACTGGATGCCACGCTTCCCGAGGGGAAACGCCTGAAGTTCCAGCGCAATGGAGAAACTTCCTGGGATATGCTGGAGCCGGAGACTTTTGCGGCCAACGACTCCGAGATCCGTTCGCTCTTGGGGCGGGTCTCTGCGATGAAGGCCATCCAGTTTGTGGGCGAAAACCTTCAGGATCTCTCTCCCTATGGACTGGATCAGCCCCGTGCGACCATCAGCATCCGCTACTCCAACGGCGATGCCCCGATGACCCTGCTTCTGGGCAAGCCCACGGGCGAAAAAGACGGCGAATATCCGCTGGCCTATGCCAAGCTGGCCGACGAACCCCATGTCTATGCGGTTCGCGATGGCCTCTTGGAAGACTATGGCCAGCCGCCAGCACACTTCCGCCTCACCCGCTTTGCACGGATGGACGAGAACACTGTGCAGGAGATCAGCGCTACTTTCGACACCACCGGTCGGGACGCGGATCTGAACGGCACCGTAAAAGTGACCATGGCCGCCGACCAGTGGCTCTGGGATGATGGGGTGCCCGTGCCCGGCTCCACGCCCCGCCGCCTCGCGGGCCGTGCCTGCGGTGTAGAATCTGAAGAGTTTGTCGCTGACGCCGCGGAAGACGCAAAGTACGGCTTTGATCGTCCACTGGTGAAAATCTACGTTCGCGATTCCGCTGGCGCGTACCGGAACCTTATGGTGGGCAAACCCGCCCCCGCTGGCAAGCGGATGGTGCCCCCGCCCCCGGGGCAGCCCGGCAACCCCGCAGAAGAGAGCTACGACCGCTACTATGCGCGCGTGGCCGAGTTTCCCGAGGTCTACGTCATCGACGCCAGCCTGATAGAGGTGGTGAAGGACCTGATGCGGGAACACCGTCGCAAAGCCGACGAGGATGCCGAAAAAGCAGGTCGGCGCGAGAAGATCAACCAGGAGCTGGGCTCCTCTGGAGGGCAGTGATGCCGCTGTGGCTCGTCGGGATGTTGGCATGTACGGGGGAGAATGTCGCTCCTCCTTCTTCCAAGATTATCCTCGCCTATACCACAAATGTGGACGGTGAAATCGAGCCCTGTGGCTGACCCAAACATCCCCTGGGCGGTCTGTCCAGACGAAATACGGTGTTGGAGACCGAGCGGGCGAAGGCCCCCGTGGTCGTGGTGGACGCAGGAAACGCGCTCTGGAAGGGGGCGATCCTGTCCGAGTCGGATCGTGGGCAAGAAGAACGAAAAGCTACTTTAATCGCGGAGTCTTACGCATTGGTTGGAATTGACGCCATGGGGGTGGGGGATGGGGAGCTGGCCTTCGGCCTGCCCTGGCTCCAGGCGCTCCAGAAGCAGCACAACCTGCCCTATGTGGCCGCAAACCTGGACTGTGGCGGAGAACATCCCTTTGAGGCGGGCAAAGTTGTGGAGCGGGGCGGCCTCCGCATCGGAATTGTGGGGCTCGTCGGCAACAGCGCCAAGGTGCAGGGCTGCCTCGCGTCGGAGCCCATTGCGGCGGCGGAAGCGGCTTTTGCAAAACTCGGTACCGTGGACATCCGCATTCTCCTTTCTACCCAGCAGATGGCGGACGACCAGCGCGTTGCGGAGAAACTGCCCGACCTGGACTTCATCGTCAACGGCGGTGAACGCCGGGAAAATCTGATCCCGGAGCCGCTGTCTACGGGTGGGCTACTTCTGGCCGGGGGCAGCCGTGGCAAGAAGGTGGGTATGCTCAGCTTCGACAGCATCGGTACTGGCCACGACTGGCGGGATGCCGGGGCTCTGGGCGAGCTGGCCCGCCGCAAGGATGCCACCAGCCAGCGGATCAAAGAAGCTGAGGAGAAACTCGCCAAATCCGAAGATCCGAAAGAGCAGGCCCGCCTCAAAACCCGTATTGAATACTACAAAAAGCAGGTGATCGAGCTGGAGAAGCAGCTCGGGGCGGCCACGGCGGGGGGGGCATCCCGCTCCGTCGAAAATCGCTTTGTGGAGCTGGGCACCGATGTCGCCGATCATCCTGCCACTGCAGCCTTGGTGGCCCGTGCCAAGGAGGAGATTTCGGCGCTGGTGGGCATCGTGAAGCCCACCGCCCTGGGCACCGGTCCCTTCGTGGGCAGTGCCGCCTGCCTGCCCTGCCACGCCGCCCAGGCCTCCCAGTGGTCCACAACGCCGCATGCACGCGCCTACGCGTCCCTGGGTGCCCAGAACCGCCAGAAAGACGAAGCCTGCTATAGCTGCCACGTCACCGGCGCCTTCCACCCCGACGGGCCGCACAGCCCTGGCGTTGTGGGTGGTCTGGAAAATGTGGGCTGTGAAAGCTGTCATGGTCCTGGCCGGGATCATGTGGCCACCCCCGCGTCGGTGGACATGGTGGCGAAGCCGGAGATGGCCGTCTGCACCCAGTGTCACGATGGTGTGAAGGACGAAGGTCGCTTTGACCCTGTCCAATATTTGGTGCGTGTCTCCCACACATCTCCCCATCTGGAAGCGCCGTCCACCAACCCGGCCCCGCCGGTGGTCAAACCATGAGGGTGCTGGGCATCGAGTCCTCCTGCGACGAGACCGCGGCGGCCGTGGTGTCCGGGCAGGGCATTCTCGCGGACATCGTACATGGGCAGCAGGTTCACGCAGCCTACGGCGGCGTCGTTCCCGAATTGGCCAGTCGTGCCCATGCCGAGCAGGTGGTGCCGGTGGTGCGCGCCGCGCTGGATTCGGCCGGGATCGAGCGGCCCGATGTGGTGGCGGCGACTGCCGGGCCGGGCCTTGTGGGTGCTGTACTTGTGGGCCTCTGCTTTGGCAAGGCAGCGGCGTTAGGCTGGAAGGTGCCCTTTATTGCTGTGAATCACCTGGAGGGCCACCTGCTCTCCCCGCTCCTGGATCACCCTGATCTGTATTTTCCTTTTTTGTCACTCGTTGTAAGTGGTGGGCACACGACCCTCTATCTTGCCCAGGACGTGGGCCGCTACCAGACCCTTGCAGAAACGGTAGATGATGCGGCCGGTGAAGCTTTTGATAAGGTCGCGCGTATGATGGGGCTGGGCTATCCCGGCGGCCCCGTGATCGACCGGTTGGCGTCGCAAGGGGATCCACGCTCGGTGCCCCTTCCCCGCCCCAAAGCGGGCGAGATGGATATGAGCTTTGCAGGATTGAAAACTGCGGTTCGGACCTGGCTCCAAAAACACCCGGAGACCCGGCCGGAGGATATGGCCGCCTCTTTTCAGGCCGCCGTGGTGGAGGTACTGGTGGATCGTCTTCACCGCGCCGCCCGCCTCACGGGGGTGGAGCGGGTGAGCATCGGCGGAGGTGTGGCCGCCAATGCCGGTCTTCGCCATGCCGTCTCCTCCTGTGGCCTCCAGGCCTTCCTCCCCCCTCGTCACCACTGCACGGACAACGCTGCCATGATTGCGCTGGTTGGACGACTCTATGCGCAGCGTGGCCGCAATGATCCCCTCAGCACCACCGCCCGGCCCCGCTGGCCAGTAGGAGAGCCGGTTTGAGCCTTCCCCACGCAAAAAAGCGCTTTGGCCAGAATTTTTTGATTTCCACCGACGCGATCGACCGTATTCTTCGGGCGGCCGAGCTGCACGAGGGAGACCGGGTTCTCGAGATCGGTCCGGGACCGGGGGCGCTGACCTCCTCCCTCCGGGTGTCTCGCACCGATCTGCTGGTGATCGAGCTGGACCGCGACATGGCCGCACTGTTGCAGGAGCGTTGGCCCGACCTCAAGCTGGTGCAGGCCGACGCGATGAAGGTGGATTTTGACGCCGTCTGTCCTGGAAGGGGTTGGAAGGTGGTTGCGAACCTGCCCTACAACGTGGCGGTGCCCATTCTGCTGCGGCTTCTGGACTACCCTCAGCATTTCAGCAAGATGGTCCTGATGTTCCAGAAAGAGGTTGCCGATCGTATCCTCGCCGCACCCGACGATGACGCGGTGGGCTCTCTGTCCATCCAGGTGCAGGCGCGTGCGCGGGTACAGCGGGTAATCACCTTGGGTCCAGGCGCCTTTCGGCCTCCTCCGAAGGTGGACTCCACCGTATTGCACTTCGAGCTGATCGCGGAGCCCGACTTCGGGGGGGCTACCGGGGACAGCTTTGATCACATTGTCCGGCTGGCCTACTCCAAACGCCGGAAGACACTTCTGAATGCGCTTTCTTCGGGGATGAGCCGTGAAGAAGCCGCGACCCTTCTTCAGCAGGCAGCCATCGACCCCGGTCTGCGGGCCGAGGTGCTGAGCCTCGCGGACTTCCGACGTCTGGCCGGAGCCTTCTACTCGATCAGTCGTAACGCCAGTGCGCGTGCGACCGCCTGAGCACGCGTTCGAACGCCCAGTTTCTCGCGGATGTGTTCCATGTGAGTGCGGACGGTGGGATAGCCCAGACCCAGCCGGTCGGCGATTTTTGCGGTGGTCAGTCCGCGCGCCACCAGCACCAGGACCTCACGTTCCCGCGGGCTCAGGTTCGCCCCCTCGGGCGGAGAGTCCAGAGAAAGCAGGGTGATCACCCGCTGATCGCCCATTCCCGAGCAGATCATCTCTACCGACTGACCGTTCACCTGCAGGTTGCTGTGTTCCCGCTGCTCGCTGGCCCCCAGGGAGTCGTGCTGGCAGAGATCACAGGGAGATCTTCCACTTTCGTCTTTTGCATGGACCGCAAGCCGACAATGCAGGCCCTGGAGGTTCTCCGGCAGGCCAAGCAGCTCCCGGGCCGCCTCATTGGCGGCTTTCAGTCGCCCTTGGGCATCGGTCAAAAGGATGGATGCAGACATGGCCAGGTCTCAAGCAGGATCCGTGCCAACTCGGGGGTCGGTCAGGCTGCCGAGGAGTGTACCTTTAACCGTGGATCCTGCCGTAGACCTGTGGCAAATGCCCCTCCGCCTACGGGCTCGCCGTGCGAAATCCCACAGGTTCCCGCGCCTCCCGCCCCCCGGGCAGCGGGAACCTTCTGCGCCAGGGGTGCAGTGCCCGCCCAGACAGGCTAAGCGGCCAGAAGCCCATTTGCGGCTGAGGAAGACGGCATGCGCATCACCTCCTGCGGGATGACCGATGTTGGGGTCAAAAGGACCAACAACGAGGATAACTTCCTGATCAACGACGAGTTGAACCTCTTCGTCGTGTGTGATGGTATGGGGGGGCATGCCGGTGGTGAGTTTGCCAGCGCGATCGCGGTGAACACGGTGGAGGAAGTGCTGTCCTCCTCCGACACCACCCCGGAGATTGAAGCCGCCCGCGAAGAGGGGAGCATTGAAGTCTCCCGCGAGCGCCTGCGCTATGCCATTCGTCTGGCGGGCAAGCGCATCTTCGAAAAAGCCTTGGTGGAGCAGGAATATAAGGGAATGGGCACCACCTGCTTGGTGCTGATGGTGGACGGTGGGAATGCCTTTATCGGCCACGTCGGCGACAGCCGAGGCTACCTGATCCGCGATGGCCGGATCGAGCAGCTCACCGAAGATCACTCCTTGGTAAACGAAAAAATCCGTGCCGGCCTGTTGACCCCGGAGCAGGCCCGTAACCACAAGCACAAAAATATCATCACACGTTCCCTGGGCTACACCGAGGATGTGGAGATAGACGTGCAGGTGCGCGCGGTGCGACGCGGCGACCGCTTCCTCCTCTGCTCCGATGGCCTCTCCAACCTGGTCGAGCCCGCCGACATGGGCGAATCCGCCCGGTCGCTCTCCCCCCAGGAGGCGGCGCGCGCCCTGATCCAGCAGGCCTGTGATCGCGGTGGGGACGACAACATCACCTGCGTGATCGCCCGGGTGGATGAAGTCTGAGTCCCGACGCTGGACCCTGCTCCTGGTGCCCGAGGGTGGCCGGGGCGAGGTGCGCCAGCTGAGTATGGCTCAGGGGAGGATTCGAGGCCTTTTGGCGATTGGTCTTTCCTCCATCTTCCTCCTCCTCCTTAGTCTTTCGGCGACCCTGTGGTCCTTTCCGAAGGCACTACAGATGCGACGCGTCCAGACGGAGAACAACCTGCTGCGCGAGCAGGTGGTGGAGACGCGCCAGCGCTTGGAGGAACTGCGCGACAGCACCCGGAAGATCCAGGCCTGGGAGCAGCGCCTTCGCGAACTGGAGGCTGCGGGCGCCCTGCCAGGGATGGGGCCGCTGAGTCCGGAGGAGCAACAGGCCCGTTTGGACCGGACGCCGGGGAAAACTATCACGGATGACGCTCTTTTTATGATGGACGAGGTGGGTCTGTTGGAGGATGCCATCACGACGGTGGACGGCGCCTACATCGATCAGGCCCTGGATGCCCTGCATGCGCAGCAGTCGGTGCTGCCGGGTATCTGGCCGGTGGAGGGCATTGTCACCTCCGGATTCGGTTGGAGGGCCTCCCCTTTTACCGGGGACTGGACGCTGCACGGGGGCGTCGATATTGGCGCGCCGATAGGGGAGCCGATCCTGGCCACCAACCGGGGGAAAGTACTCTTTTCCGGCTGGGACAGCGGTCACGGACAGATGGTGGTGCTCGACCACGGGGGCGGGGTGCTCTCCCGCTATTGCCACGCATCGGTGCTGCTGGTGGAAGAGGGGGAACGGGTGGAGGAGGGTCAGGTACTGGCCCTGGTGGGGAACACCGGGCTCAGCACCGGGCCGCACCTGCACTATGAATTGATCGTTGATGGAGAACGTGTAGACCCTCTTGACTACCTCCCCTGACGTACACAGGTTAACCGCCGCTTCCGGTGGCACCCCACCGATACCAAGGACGGACGATGCTGGGTCTCGATACAGTCATCAAGCGCGTGTTCGGCACATCTGCGGACCGCCTCATTAAGAGAATGCGACCAGTCGTCGTTCAGATCAATGACCTGGAAGGCAAGTACAAAGCGCTCAGTGACGAACAGCTGAAGGCATGTACTCCCGAATTCCAGCAGAAGATCGCAAACGGCATGCCGCTGGACGACCTGCTTCCGGATGCCTTTGCGGTGGTCCGCGAAGCCTCCCGGCGCGTGCTGGATATGCGTCACTACGACGTGCAGATGATCGGCGGAATGGTGCTTCATCGTGGCATGGTTGCCGAGATGAAGACCGGCGAAGGCAAGACCTTGGTGGCCACCTGCCCGGTCTACCTCAACGCGCTGGTCGGAAAAGGGGTCCACGTCGTCACCGTGAACGACTACCTCGCTGCCCGCGACGCCGAGTGGATGGGTCGCCTCTACCGCTTTTTGGGTCTGAGCTCGGGCACCATTTTGTCCAATGAGCGTAATGAGCGAATCAAGCGTGATGCTTATGCCTCGGACATCACCTACGGCACCAATAACGAATTTGGCTTCGACTACCTCCGGGACAACATGAAGTTCCGGATCGAAGAGTATGTGCAGCGTGGCCACCACTTCGCGATTGTGGACGAAGTGGACTCCATCCTCATCGATGAGTCACGTACTCCCTTGATCATCTCCGGTCCTGCGTCGGAAGATGTTTCGCGCTACGGCGAGATCGACAAGATCATTCCCCTCCTGCAGAAGGAGGTGGACTTCACGGTTGACGAAGAGCAGCGCGCGGTCAGCCTGACCGATGAAGGTGTGGATAAGGTAGAAGCCCAGCTTGGGGTAGAGAATCTCTACGATCCCACGCATATGGAGCTGTTGCACCACGTCAGCCAGGCGCTCAAGGCCCACTTCCTCTTCCGTCGCGACAAAGACTACGTTGTCCAGCAGGGCAAGGTGGTGATCGTAGACGAGCATACCGGGCGTTTGATGCCGGGTCGTCGCTGGTCCGATGGTCTGCATCAGGCCATCGAAGCCAAGGAGCGCGTGAACGTGGAGGCGGAGACCCAGACCTACGCCACCGTTACCTTCCAGAACTTCTTCCGCATGTACGGCAAACTCGCGGGTATGACCGGAACTGCCGAGACGGAAGCCGAGGAATTCGGAAATATCTACAAGCTGGAGGTGGTGCCCATCCCCACCAACCGCAACATGATCCGCAAGGACATGGAAGATGTAGTCTACTTCTCACAAGCGGGGAAATTCCAGCGCGTGATGAAGGAGATCGAGGAGGCCCACCAGCGCGGCCAGCCGGTCCTGGTCGGCACCACCTCGGTGGAAAAATCCGAGATCGTGGAGCGTATGCTCCAGCGGAAGGGGATTCCCTACGAAATCCTGAACGCCAAAAACCATGCCCGCGAGGCGGAGATCGTCGCGCAGGCCGGTCGCAAGGGCTCGGTGACCATCTCCACGAATATGGCCGGTCGTGGCACCGACATCAAGCTCGGCGGCGACCCCGAAGGTCTGGCGCGCCTCGAAGTGGGCAGCGGTGCCTCTCCGGAGATGTGGAAGTCGGCAGTCGAGAAATACCGGGTACAGGTCGAGCGTGAGCGCGAGGATGTTGTCGCCTGCGGGGGGCTGTTCATCCTTGGTACCGAGCGGCACGAAAGTCGTCGTATCGACAACCAGCTTCGCGGCCGTGCCGGTCGTCAGGGAGATCCTGGGCTTTCCCGCTTCTTCCTCTCCCTGGAAGACGACCTGATGCGCCTCTTTGCCAACGACCGCATGCGCGGTTTTATGCAGATGGCGGGCATGAAAGACGAGGAGCCCATCGAACACCGCTGGGTCACCCGCTCCATCGAAGAGGCGCAGCGCCGGGTGGAAGGCCACCACTTCAACATGCGGAAAAACCTGCTGGAATATGACGATGTCATGAACCTCCAGCGGAAAGCGGTCTACGAGCTGCGTCGTCACGCGCTGCAGGGCGAAAATGCACGGGAGATGATGTTGGAGTCCATTCGTCACCTCTGCGACGACTTGATGGACGAGTTTATCCCCGCAAGTGCCGCCGCAGATCTGTGGGACACCACCTCCTTCCTCCGCCGGATCGAAGAGATTTTTGCCCTCAAGTGGGAGGAGAGCCCGGAGGCCCTGCGCGAGTACGCCCGCGTCGAGTTGCAAGAGCGCCTCGAAAAAGAGGCAGCCGCTGGCTATGTAGCCAAGGAAGCCGAGGTCGGCACAGACCTGATGCGGAACATCGAACGGCAGATGTTGCTGTTCTACGCCGATCAGTTCTGGAAGGACCACCTCCTCGCCATCGACCGGCTCCGGGACGGCATCGGACTTCGCGGCTATGGCCAGCGAAACCCGCTCTTGGAGTACAAGAAGGAAGCCTACAACATGTATATGTTGATGTCTTCGCTTCGCGACGAAGCGGTCATGAAAAACCTCCTGCGTCTCCAGCCCCAGGTGGCGGAAGCGGCGGGTGGTGGCGCCAGCAAGGCCATGGCCCAGCGGATGGCCTCGGGCCAGCTCGCGCGTGAGCTGGAGGCGGCCGCGCTGGAGGAGCAGGAGTCTCCCGCGCCTCCCCCGGTACGCAACCCTGAGCCCATCGTCTTTACCGCGCCGCCGCCCCCCCGCCAGCCTGCCAAGGGCGCGGAAGCACGTCTTTTTGCGATGGAGTACAACATCCGTCGCAACGATCCCTGTCCCTGTGGCAGTGGTCAGAAGTTCAAGAAGTGTTGCTACCTGGAGTCGGAGGATCCAAAGAAGAACGGTTCTTCCTCTGCAGATGGCCTGCTGGCAGGTCTGGGAGCAGAGCTGGCGGCAGCCGCGAGCCCGCCGGAGTACAGCGAGACCCCGCCGGATCCCACCTCTGCCGATGTCAGCTACCTGCCCACCCACGAGGATGGGGTGGTGGATGCCGTCTTCGACGATGTGCCCGCCACCGTCGCCGAGGGCAGCTGGAACAGCGGCCTGGTTGGTACCGACAGCATCGATGGCAGTGGGATCGCGGACAGTCTGGACACCAGCGACGCCGACACCCAGGACACCAGCGAAGTGGTGCCCCAGGACGCCGACACCAGCGAGGTCAGCAGGTCTGTTTTTGAGGAAGACAGTCCCAAAAAGGACTCTGAGGCGGTGTAGTGGATCGTGCAGTGGTGACGGCACCACTGCCCGCTTGCCGCAGGCAAGGCAACAGGATAGACGTCGCTGCCCTCAATTTGTTGAGGAGCATCACACCGGCCCGGGAAGCTTCGGCTTCCTTTCATCAGGCATGGTGCTGGAGGTGGGTTTCCCTGCTTCCGGTTGCCTTTTGAAAGCCGGTGGTCGCACAACCATCCTGGAGTAGCTATGCCTTCTGTTTCCCTTCGTGAATTGCTCGAAGCCGGCGTCCATTTCGGTCATCAGACCCGCCGCTGGAACCCCCGTATGCGCCCGTACATCTACGGCCAGAAGAACGGGGTCCACATCATCGACATCCAGATGACCGCCCGTGCCCTGGTGGACGCGGCCCGCTTCGTCTCCACCAGCGTCAGCCGTGGGGAGCCCATCCTGTTCGTCGGCACCAAGCGCGCTGCGCGCGAGATCGTGGCCGAAGAAGCCCGTCGTTGCCAGATGTTCTACGTCAACGACCGCTGGCTGGGTGGCACCCTCACCAACTTCCAGACCGTGAAGAAGTCCATTGAGCGCCTGAACCTGCTCCAGAAGACCAAGGCGGAAGGCAAGTTTGAACAGCTCACCAAGAAGGAGGCCCTCCAGCTCGACCGCGAGATCGAGAAGATGGAGAAGTCTCTGGGCGGGATCAAGGAGATGAAGAACCTCCCCGGTGCACTCTTCGTGGTGGACCCCAAGAAGGAGCACATCGCCGTCAAGGAAGCCAACAAGCTTGGTATTCCGGTGGTTGCGCTCTGCGATACCAACTGTGATCCTGCGGGCATCACCTACGTGGTTCCTGGCAACGACGACGCCATCAAGTCCATCCGCCTCTTCACGGCGGCGATGGCCGATGCTGCGACCGAGGGCCTGCACATGGGCCGTGCCGATGCGGTACGTGCCGGTGGTGCACAGGGCGTCGAGGTGATCCGTCGCTCCAACTCCTTCGACGAAGCGGCCCGCGAAGGCCGTGAAGACGAAGGCTGAGCGGCCCTTTCCCAAAAAATCTTCGGAGACCTGTTATGGCAACGATGGATCAGATCAAGGAGCTGCGTGAGCGCACCGGCGCTGGCATGCTCGAGTGTAAGAAGGCCCTCGCTGAGAACGGCGACGATGTAGAAAAGGCCATCGACTACCTGCGGAAGCGCGGCATGGCTCAGGCTGCCAAGAAGTCCGGCCGCGTCGCTGCGGAAGGCTTGGTACACGCCTACATCCACGCCGGTGGCAAGATTGGCGTGCTGGTCGAGATCAACTGCGAGACCGACTTTGTGGCCCTGAACGACAAGTTCAAGGTCTTTGCTCAGGAAGTCGCGATGCAGATCGCCGCTTGCAACCCCAAGTACCTCAGCCGGGAAGAAGTTTCGGCCGACGAGCTGGAGCGCGAGCGTCGGGTACAGCTGGAGCGGGTCATGGCCGAGGGCAAGCCCGAAGCCGTGGCGCAGAAGATCGTGGATGGCCGTATGAGCAAGTTCTACGAAGAGATCTGCCTGCTCGACCAGAAGTACATCAAGGACGACAAGAAGAGCATCGATCAGCTGGTGAAGGAAGCTGTCGCCAGTATCGGCGAGAACATCCGGATCCGCCGCTTTGTCCGCTATGAAGTGGGCGAAGGTATCGAGAAGAAGAGCGGCGACTTTGCAGCCGAAGTGGCTGCCGCAGCGGCGGTGTAGCTCGATGTCTGCCCCCGCCTTCCACCGTGTCCTCCTCAAGCTCTCGGGTGAAATGCTCGCGGGTGAACAGGGTTTTGGTCTGAATCCCGCAGTGGTCAGTCGCTTCGCCGACGAGGTGAAAGAGATCTGCGATCTGGGCGTTCAGGTAGGACTGGTGGTGGGCGGGGGCAATATTTTTCGCGGTGTTCCCGCTTCAGAAGGGGGAATGGAGCGTACCCATGCAGACTACATGGGTATGCTGGCGACGGTGATCAACAGCCTCGCGCTCCAGGACGCCTTAGAGCAGCGCGGCTGCTACACCCGGGTCATGTCTGCCCTGCATATGGAGCAGGTCTGCGAGCCCTACATCCGTCGCCGTGCAATCGCGCACCTCAACAAGGGGCGCTTGGTCATTTTTGGAGCGGGAACCGGCAATCCCTTCTTCTCCACCGACACTGCGGCCTCGCTGCGGGCGGCTGAAATCAAGGCCGATGTCATCCTGAAGGCCACCAAGGTGGACGGGGTCTACGACAAAGATCCGATGAAACATCTGGATGCGGTGCGCTACGAGCGGGTCACCCACATCGATGCGCTGCGGTTGGGATTGAAGGTTATGGATGCAACGGCGATCAGCCTTTGTATGGAAACCCAGATTCCGCTAATTGTTTTTGATATGAGTATACCGGGGAACTTGCGTCGGGTGATCATGGGTGAACGTGTAGGAACCCATGTGGTGACCCCCAGCATCGACCACACCTGAAGGAGTACACATGTCCGCCGATGAGTATCTCAGCTCGCTGAAGCCCGACATGGAGAAGGCCCTGGACGCCTTCAAGCGGGAGCTCACCTCCGTGCGCACGGGTCGGGCCACCCCGAGTCTGATCGAGCATGTGCAGGTAGAAGTCTACGGATCCCATATGCCGCTGAAGCAGATGGCGAACATCGCCGCTCCCGACGCGCGCCTCCTCATCGTCAATCCGTGGGACAAGAGCACGATCAAGGACATTGAACGCGCCATTACCACCGCAGGCCTGGGCCTGAATCCCGCCTCCGATGGGCAGGTCGTCCGCGTCCCGATTCCCGCGCTCACCGGCGATCGTCGTAAGGAGCTGGTGAAGCAGGTGGGCAAGATCGCCGAGGAAGTCCGTGTCCGCCTGCGTGGGGTCCGTCGGGAGTACAACGAGCTCCTGAAGGATGCCGAGAAGGAGAAGGACATCACCGAGGACCAGCTGAAGGCCGGTATCGAAAAGGTCCAGAAGATCACGGACGAGTACATCAAAAAGGTGGATGAGATCGCGGCGGCCAAGGAGAAGGACGTCCTGACCGTTTGAGTGATCTGGAGGCAGAATGACGATCCCGCGGCATGTGGCCATCATCATGGACGGAAACGGGAGATGGGCCACCTCTCGCGGTCTTCCCCGCCTTGCCGGCCATGAAGCCGGCGCCGAAAGTGTACGGGATATCACCCGCGCATGCCGGGAGTGGGGCGTGCAGGTGCTCACCCTCTACAGCTTTTCCACCGAGAATTGGAAGCGCCCGGCCGACGAAGTTGCGGGATTGATGGCCCTTTTAGGCAGGTATCTTCTGGAAGAACGGGCAGAGATTCTCCAGAACAATATCCGCCTGGAGACCATCGGGGAAACCGACCGCCTGCCACTGGCAGTGCGCGCCTCGCTCAAGGAGCTGATGCTGGCCTCCCGGAAGAACACGGGCATGGTGCTGAACCTTGCCTTGTCCTACGGTGGTCGGGCGGAGATTGTGGAGGCTACCCGAAAACTGGCAAAGAAGGTAGCAACTGGGCGACTACGTGTGGAGCAGATTGACGACGCCGCCTTCGCTGCCGAGCTGCAGACCGCCGCACTACCGGACCCCGACCTCGTGGTGCGCACCTCCGGCGAATTCCGAATCTCCAACTTCCTTTTGTGGCAGTTGGCCTACGCAGAGTTCTATGTGACCGACACCCTGTGGCCGGAATTTCGTCGGGAGGAGCTGCGTCGCGCCTTCGAAGTTTTTGGGAGTCGCGAGCGTCGTTTTGGGCAGACCGGCGCCCAGGTCAAGGCCTCCTGATGGGGACACGTATCATTGCGGGTCTGACCGGACTGGCGGTACTGCTCCCGCTCATCATCTTTGGCGGCTTCTACGCCACTTTTGGCTTGGCGGTGATCGCGCTCATCATCGCGCAGGACGAGTACGCCTCGATGGCGCTCCCCGAGGCCAAGGCCATGGCGCGGATAGTCCTGATTCCTGGCGGGGTAGCCGTGTTTTCCACGGCAATTTTTGCGCCAGTACCCGCCCTGATTCCGGTGCTGACGTTGCTGTGGATGGGTGTGACGGTGCTGCCGATGTTGCACACGGAAGACGTCACGCAGGCCGCACAGCAGGCGATCCGGCTGGGTTTTGGCCTTGTCTACGTCCCCCTTCTCCTGGCTCCCCTGTTGTGGCTGCGTCGCGAGCACGATGGGCTCACCTTGATCTTCCTGGTGCTGGCGGTGACCTGGCTGGGGGACACCGGTGCCTATTTTGCCGGGCGATTCGCCGGAAAGACCCCTCTTTTCCCGCGCGTGAGCCCTAAAAAAACCCGCGAGGGCGTCGTCGGTGGGGTGCTGTTGGCGGTGGTGGGGGCTTTGCTGGTGAAGGTGATTGGCGACCAACTTTTACCGTGGGGCTCTGAGCAGCCCATCATGCTCGGGTGGGGCAGCCTGATCGCCCTGGGTGTCGTCCTGGATCTGGCGGGTGTCCTGGGTGATCTGGTGGAGTCGATGCTGAAGCGGGCCTTCGGCGTCAAGGACAGTGGCTGGATTATGCCCGGCCATGGCGGTATTCTCGACCGGGTGGACTCCCTGCTGTTCAGCGGTCCTCTTTTGTGGGCGGTGCTCCAGGCCCGCGAGCTTCTGCCCTGAAGACCCTCCCCTTTCGGGCGCAGGTGATTAGGATCTCCCGATGTTGAGCACCGTGCTGTACTACCTGTCCACCCTGATCCTGATTGGGGTCCTGGTGCTCATCCACGAGTTCGGGCACTACGTGGTGGCCCGTTCGCTCGGTGTAGGCGTTCGTGTCTTCTCTGTGGGCTTTGGCCCCCGACTCTTTGGAATTGTCCACGGGGGTACCGACTACCGGATCTCCGCAGTTCCGCTGGGCGGCTACGTGCGGATGGCCGGCGGGGACCCCTTCGCCGAGGGTGGGGTGGACGACGAGGACATCCAGGAGTCCGTAAACGGCTTTATGAGCAAGCCCGCCTGGGCACGGCTCGCCATCTCCCTGGCCGGTCCCGCCTGCAACATCGTCCTCCCTTTTGTTGTCTTCACCGCCCTTTTTGTATGGGGTGAGCCGCAGTCCGAGGCGGTGCTCGCTGCCGTACGTCCCAGCTCTCCCGCTGCGGTGGCCGGAATCCTGGTCGATGATCGTGTCACCTCGCTGAATGGTACCCCCGTAGAGACCTGGGTAGACATGATCGAGGTCTTGGATGTCGTGCCGCAGGGCGACCTGAAAATCGGGCTGCGTCGGGATGGCCAGCCGCTGGACCTGGTGGTGCGAGGGGAGGGAGTGGATGTCACCGATCCTGCGGCCCTGGGTTTTGGAAATTTTGCTCCTTCAACAAGGATTCTGGTCGATGATTCGGCCTCTCCCGCGGGCCGGGCGGGCCTGAAAAACGGCCTGATGATCACCGAGGTGAACGGCAAGCCGGTACGCACCTGGACCGATCTGCGGCGCGAGGCTGCGAACACCGATCGCTTGGAGTTGGCCTGGTATGAGGGAGATCCCAACCTCCGCCCGGACGGGACCGTTCTTCCTCCTGAAGGCGTCCAGATTCAACGGACAACATTGTCCGTTGATTCTGCATGGACCGAAGGAGCACCGGTGGAGGAAGATGCGCTCTGGCGTCGCTGGGGTCTGGCCTCGGCCTCGTTGGGAGTGGTGGAGGTGGAGAAGGGTTCCGCCGCGGATCGTGCGGGGATTCAGGCCGGAGATCACCTGCTGGTGATCGATGGCACCCGCTTGGTGAGCTGGGGGGACGTCCTTCGGCTGATCGCCGCCTCCGGGAGCGGAAAGGGGGAGAGCCAGACGGCTCGACCGGTGGACATCCAGCTGCGACGGGAGGGTCAGGTTCTGGACTTCCATATCCAGCCGGATGTAGTGAAGGATACGGATTTGACCGGTAGCTACTACTGGCGCCCTCGCTTGGGTATGGCCGGTTCAGGGGAGAGTATTGTCCCTCTGAAGATCGTCCGCTCCTACCCCCTTCCCGTTGCGGTGCAGCGCGCCGCTGAGCAGACCCTGGGCATGACCCGCTTCCTGGCCGAGCATGTGGGGAAGCTGGTCACCGGGGAGGCGGCCCTCCAGAAGAGTCTGGGAGGCCCCATCGAGATTTTCCGCCAGACCGCGGCGGCCGCTGAGCAGGGCCTCTTCTACTGGGCCAAGCACATGGCCATGTTCTCCATCAGCCTCGCGGTGCTCAACATGCTGCCGGTACCGGTGCTGGATGGGGGCCAGGCCCTGATGTACCTGCTGGAGTGGATCCGCGGTCGTCCCCTGTCCATCCGCCTGCGCGAGCTCGCCCTTCAGGCGGGGGTGGTCTTTATGGCCGTTATTTTTGTGATGGTGTTTGTTTTCGATATCCGCAGGATGATTCCGGACTAGTGCGTACCCTTTTGATTGACAGCGCCAGCCCGGTGATTGGGGTGGCTGCCTATGTGGGGGCCGAGCCGATCTGGCAGAGCTCCGTACGCCAGCTCCAGGGTGCGGACGCCTGGCTGGGACCGGCGTTGGAGGCGGGTTTGAGCGCTCTGTCCGGCCTCGACCGGGTGGCGGTAGTGGTTGGGCCGGGTACCTTCACCGGCTTGCGGGTGGGGGTGGCCTCGGCGCTGGGGCTGGCCATGGCGCGAAATGTGCAGGTTCTCCCGCTTTCCTCCTTGGCTCTGCGTGCCTGGCTCTGCCCGGAAAGCCCCGATGTGCTGGTGGTGCTGGATGCTCGGAAAGATAGGGTCTACGCCGGGTTATTCGGCTGGGATGGCCAGGGGCCCGTGCTGCGCCGATCCGAATGGGACTGTGCCCCGGCGGATCTTTGTGCCCTGCCGCCCGCGACGGTCGTGGGGGAGGGGGCCCAACGTTACCGCGACCTTTTGGAGCAAGCCGGCCACCGGGTAGTGGCGGATCCCGATCGCAGCGCCGTCGGGCAGGTCGGGAGCTGGCTGGTACTTCAGGAAGCGCGCCCCCTCCAGGAAATTTCTCTTCACTATCTGCGGGCGCCGGACGCGAAGATTCCCGCAGAGATGCGTCAGAATGGGTCTGGGTGGGTTGACCCGGTTGCAGAAGGTCGGTAGATCAACAGCTGCGGGCAAGTCCCGGAGGTTTCTCCATGTCCAAGTATCTGCTCCCCCTCCTCTTCCTCACTGCCTGTCCGGATCCGGCCGCGACCCAGGATCCCAACGCTCCCCCTCCGGGCGGCGAAGCGGGGCCTCCGGCCGATCCCAATGCGATTCCTGGCAGTCCGGATCCCAACGCCGCCCCTGGCCCTGCGGATCCCAACGCGACCCCGGGGACCGGTACGCCGAATGGCGCCAATCAGGCGGGTTCTCGGCCGGTTCCTGCGGGCTTCACCGTGACCCCCGGCCAGGGCGTCAAGCTCTCCGGTAGCATCGTGTGGACCGGCGCGGTGGATGGTAAGCTGCGCATCGACTTCCTGCGCAACCCCGAAGGTTCGCCCTATCCCGAGCTGATGCACAGCATCGAGCAGAGCAAGCCCGGCCCCTGGTCCGTGGAAGTTCCCAAGGATGTCGGCGACATGAGTGTGGTCGCCTTCATCGACAAGGACGACAACGGCCCCAGCCCCGGCGAGCCGATGGCCCTGTACAAGGGGGATCTGAAGATCGCTTCGCAGACGGAGATCAAGGATATCAACCTGGAGCTCTCCGAGTCTCCCGATATGGGCGCCTTCCAGCCCCGCAACGAGCAGACCGGCCAGGGCGGCGCACCTTCGGAGCTGGTGGGTGCAGGCCCCAATCCTTCCACCGGTGCTACCGGTGTACCCGCCCCCGGAACGCCGCCCGCGGGTGGCACCGAGGGTGCTCCCCCGCCCGGAACCCCCCCCGCGGGTTCTCCGGTTGCTCCTCCCGGCGCCCCTCCGGCTGGCGGCGCGGCTCCCGGAGCGGCTCCGGCTGGCGGCGCGGCTCCTGCAGGCGCTCCTCCCGGAACCACCGTCCCAGGTGCTCCCGCAGGGAGTGGCGGTCAATAGCGGTTGAAACTCCGCTTCTCCCCTTCGGATCCCCCGCCCCCCCCTCCTTCGGCTGGAAGCCAGAAGCTGGAATGGGGGGCTTCTTTTTTGGAGTCCGAGGGGGGCGTCTGGCCTGATCGAAGCCGGCGTTGGTGGGTGGCTTTTTCGGGGTTGCTGCGCAACCGCCGCACATTGGTGGACGAGCTGCTGGCGCGCGACCGGATCACGGCTTCGGACGAAGATGGCCGGATCATCGCGGAGATTTTTGCCGAGGCGGGTTTTGAGCGTGGCCTGGGTCGGCTCCAGGGGGAGTTGGCCATTATGGCCTGGGGCCCCGACGGCCCCTGGGTCGCCCGGGATCGGCTGGGCCACCGCCGCCTCTACCGGTGGACCGAAGGGGCCGCCACCTGCGTTGGTACTCGGCCACCGGCTCGACCTCTTTCTCCGCTTTCTATCCAGGGATTGTTGGAAAACGGCTTTGTACCTGCCCCCAAAAGTCTCTGGGAGGGCGTGGAACAACTGGGCGCCGGGCAGGCCCAGAAGCTGGGCCAGGCACCCATCTCCACCTGGACTCCACGGCCGCCGACGCCGGGTTTTGGTGGTGCCCGCAACCGCTGGGCGCGCACCGTGGACTACGGCCTGGATCTGGCGATCCGGACCCGCACCGACGGCCCGGTGGGGATCCTGGACGCCGGTGGGCTGTACAGCCGCGCCATCCTGCGGGTGGCGGCGCGCCGTGAGCCAGAACGTATTGCTCACTACAGTTTTGGCGGAGGAGGGGAGGGAAAGCCGATAGAGTTGGGGAGCGAGCGGGTGATGAGCCTGCTGGAGCAGCTGGCCGACTTTCCGGAACCCCTCGTCGATCCGCAGGCCCTCCTTTTGTTGGCGGCCACGCAGCAGGGGAGCTCTCGGCTGGTGGGTGGCTGGGGTGCTGCCGAACTGATGGGCGAAGAACCTGTTCTTTCTTTACGGGATCGCCTGCGTCGCCGTGCTGGTGGGCGCCGGGAGTCCCCCTGGCCACAGCTCTCTTCGGGGCTGGCACCGATGTTGGGCAGCCTCTCCGAGCAAACCGGAGTGGAATTCTCCGCACCCTTCCTGGATCCTTCGCTGGTGGATGTACTGGCTTCAGTGCCGGAGGGACTGCTTCATTGGGGAGCCCGTGGTATGATAGGCGGCATTGTCGGCGGAGAATTGTCGCCTCATCGACAGGTGGAGCTGCCGGTGGCGGCGTGGCTCACCGGACCGCTCGCCGGTGGCCTGAAGAAGGTGGAGCAGCAGCTCCACGACAGCCTGTCGCCGGAGTTTCGGCTCAGTCTGCGGGCCGGCGTGGGGTCGGATCCCCACCACCACCGGCGGCTTTGGGCCGCACGGGTCCTCGCGCGTTGGCGGCAGCGGCACGAAGGGTAGGTTAGGGCGGCATCCCGCCTGGATCTGCCCATGTCCACCCTCCGCGATCAATTTCATCGCCTGCCCCTCGCTCTCCAGGAGTCGCTGCGCGAGCGCTTTTTTCCCAAGCTGCTGCCCGAGGGCGAGACCGCCCCGGAGTGGCACCTTCAAAGTTGGGACAACAGCTGGCACCGCCAGGGAAAACACTGGTCGGTCATGGTCTTCTATGTGCAGGACGGCGGCACACAGGATCGTGAGCAACTGCTGGCATTCCAGAAGCTCCTCCCCGAGTTCGATCGGTTGAAAGTTAAGATTTTTGGATTCAACATCGCTGAAGCCGAAAGCCACGAAGCCTTTGCCACCGAGGCCGGCATCACATTTCCGCTGCTCACCGACCGGGGGGGCTCGGTGGCCCGGCAGTTCCGTGCCTGTCTTCAGCTTCCGCTGCGTCCGGTGTTCTTGCGCACGGTCTACCTTGTGAATCCCGAGCGAAAGCTGCGCCTTGGCAACCGGGGGAATCCCAGTGTGGAAGCCATCTTGCGCTCGGTGGCGGCCTTGCAGCAGGTGTCCAAGACGGGGATGTAGGCTACTCCAGCCATTGCTCCAGGCTCAGCCGCTCCTCGTAGAAATTAGAGGAACGTGCTGCGTCAAAATCCCGTTTCGCCGCCTGATCTCCGGTTATCACAATCACCTCAAACACCGGCACCGCCAGGCGATAGAGGCTCACATAACGACCCACCACCAGGCCAATGGCGCCCATGTCGCGCTCCAGGGCTTCGCTGGGCCGAACGGTGATGTGGATCTCCGCCGCCTGCGGCTGATCCTCCTTTCGACCTGCCCATTTGGTTACCACCGCCTCGACCGTCACCACATCCACCCGCATCTGCTGCAGCTCGATGGTCAGGTTGTCGGGCAGATTTCCGGCCTCCACAATCGGGCGCGGATTGGGCGGAAGAGAAGTACGGAGCTCCTTTTCCAGCAACTGTACCGTCGAAGGTGGCGGCGGAACGGGCAGCTCGCTGCGGGGCAGGATGCCATCCTCCGGGTTGATACGTGGCGGGCGACTCAACTGGTAAGAAACCCAACCCAGCATTGCGACGATCAGGCCCACAAAAACCCAGGTTAGAAGCCGAAGAGGACGCAGGCCAGACGGAGGACGGCGCTCGGTCCGAGGCAGATCAAAGGGCTCACGCGGGCGGGGGAGGCGGATGACCTCGGTGCCCTCGGCGGTGCGTTCGCTGCGCGGCCGTTCGGTAGGAGGCTTCCGCCGGTCGCTGTGGGGTTGCCCGCCGGTGACCAGAGAGAGTTCCGGGCGGCGTTCCTCCCCTTTTTTGGCATCCGGGCGAGGCTCAGGGGGAGGGGGAGGGACCCAGGTCGTAGAGGGGGCGGCGCCGGGAGCAGGGGGCTCGGCGGCCACAGGCTGGCCCGGATCGGTCAGCTCGGTGGGGGAGCTTACGGAAAGAGGGGGGGAGGCCGGAGCGGTGGGCTGGTTGGCCTCCAGCACCATGAGCGGCCGTAGCTGCTCATCGGTCAGATCGGCCACCTGCTCCCCGGCGGCCAGGGCGGCCCGGTACACGGCCTCGGCATCCAGACGCTCGGCATTCTCCCAGATCGCCCAGG
Source organism: uncultured Pseudomonadota bacterium (assembly GCA_903891165.1). Classification (GTDB taxonomy): domain Bacteria; phylum Myxococcota_A; class UBA796; order UBA796; family SXON01; genus CAITDR01. The sequence continues at coordinate 21,243 of CAITDR010000674.1, read as the reverse complement.
GATCGGCGCCCAGGTGGGGGCGCAGGGCGGCGAGGCTGTCCGCCCGTACCCACTGGTCCCCCACAAGGACCGGGTCTTCGGGCACAAGACGACCGTCCCGGGCGAGCTTCACCAGGGAGTCCAGGTCAGAGACGGGGAATTCTTGACTTCCCCGTCGAATTCTATAGCCGGCCATCCGCCCTCCGCACGCCGCCCTCGCTGTGGAAGGCTAACCTGAGTTTGCCCCGATGTGCCGCTGCGTACAGGCATTCACAGCTCCGGGGTGCATCATGGGCTTTTTTCGGATAAGGAAGGTCGTTAGCGGAGGAGAGAGCGTGAGCAGGATTGCGGTACTTCCAGGTGACGGAATTGGATCTGAGGTGATTGAGCAGGGTCTACGCGTACTATCCGTCGTGGCCCCAGATCTGACCTACGAACATTTTGATCTGGGCGCCGACCGCTACCTGCGCGATGGCACCACCCTGCCCGAGGATGTGCTCCAGCGCTTCCGCAACGAGTTCGACGCGGTGTACCTGGGCGCTTTTGGCGATCCCCGTGTGCCGAACAACGAACATGCCAAGGAAATCCTCCTGGGGATGCGTTTCCGCCTCGACCTCTACATCAACTTCCGGCCCTGCAAGCTGCTGGATGATCGCTACTGCCCTCTTCGTGGAAAAGGGCGGAAAGAGGTCAATTTTGTGGTATTCCGGGAGAATACCGAGGGCATGTACACCGGCATCGGTGGTCAGTTCAAGCGCGACAGCGAAGACGAGATTGCCATTGAGCAGGAGATCAACACCCGCAAAGGGGTGGAGCGGATCCTGCGCGCCGCCTTTGACTATGCCCGCGCACATGGCAAAAAACGGGTGTGTATGAGTGACAAAGCCAACGCGATGCGGCACGGGCACGAGCTCTGGCAGCGGGTCTACAAGCTTGTGGCCAAGGACTACCCCGAAATCCAGGCTTCCCACCTGTATGTCGATGTGGCGGCCATGAAGATGGTGCAGACCCCGGAAGCCTTCGACGTCATCGTGACCAACAACCTGTTTGGCGATATCCTCACCGACCTGGGCTCGGCGCTCATCGGCGGGCTGGGGTTGGCGGCTTCGGCCAACATCAACCCCGGTGTGGCTGCCATGTTCGAGCCGGTCCACGGCTCCGCCCCCGATATTGCTGGAAAGAACCTTGCCAATCCCCTTGCTGCTATGTTGACCGCCTCGCTGATGTTGGAACACCTGGGCCGCAAGGACGCCGCATTCCGCGTGGAGGAGGCGGTGCGCCGCTGCCTGGAAGACGGCGCGGTAACCCGCGAATTGGGTGGAAACCTGGGCACCACCGCCGCAGGAGACGCCGTGCTGGCACGACTTTGATGCGTATCCACCCGCTCTCCCTTGAAGAAGCCCACGAGATATGCCCGGAGTTGCCCGGCGAGCGCGAGCTTCTGTATCCTATCGTACAACATTCTACCCACTTCTTCGGCCCTGGCTGGCGGCGGATCGGGGGAGGGGGACGCAGCAGTTTTGATGGGATCTGGCGGGGACCCCGCGGCGAGCAGGTGATTGTGGAGGCCCGACCCCGCCTGGAGCGGCTGCGTGTGGAGGATCCGGTGCAGCGGGGCAGCCTGGAGCGGCGCCTGCGTACCGGCATCACCGAGCTGCCGGCCCGACCGGGGCTGGTGGTGGTGGCCGCCGAGGTGACGGCGGCAGGAGAGAGTGCCCTGGAGTCCCTGGTGAGCCGCTGGGAGGCCCAACTTTCCAGTGTGGAGCTGTGGGTGCTGCGTCCCAAGGGAGAACCCGAAGGAGAGGTGGTGGGCTTTTGGCGACGGGTGCTGCTGCCGCGTTAGAAGGCGGCTCCATCTGGAGTCCCCGTGGCCCGCTCTGTTGTCTTCCTCTCCGCTGTCCGCACCGCCTTTGGCACCCAGGGTGGCACGTTAAAAGACTTCAACGCCCAGGATCTCGCGGTCCCCACCGCGGTAGAGGCCATGAAGCGCGCGGGTGTGCGGCCTGATCAGGTGGACCAGGTGATCTACGGCAACGTGCTGCAGAGCTCCTTGGACGCCATCTACATGGCGCGCCACGTCGGGCTGAAGGCGGGTATTCCCCAGGAAGTACCTGCCCTCACCGTAAACCGGCTCTGCGGATCAGGCTTCGAAGCCATCGCCAGCGGCGCCGGGCAGATCCTCTTGGGTGAGGCCAACGTCTGCCTCGTGGGCGGCTCCGAGGCGATGAGCATGGCGCCCCATGTGATGTTTGGCCTGCGCGAAGGCTCGAAATTCGGGCGCCCCCCGGTGATGAAGGATCTGCTCTGGGAGTGCCTGACCGACAGCTATACCGGCCTGCCCATGGCACAAACGGCGGAGAAGCTGGCGGATCTCTACAAGCTGACCCGGGTAGAGGTGGACGAGGTGGCCTACCAGTCCCAGGCGCGCTGGGCCGCAGCGGATGCCGCCGGTCGTTTTGACGACGAGATCATCCCCTTCGCCATCAAGAGCAAAAAAGGTACGGTGGAGTTCCGCAAAGACGAACACCCTCGCACTCAGACCACCCGCGAGATCCTGGCCGGTCTGCCACCCTTCTTCCGCAAAGATGGCTTTATCACTGCTGGAAATGCCTCCGGTATCTGCGACGGTGCCGCCTCGTTGATCCTGGCCGACGCCGACTGGGCCGAAAAGAACGGTTTGACGCCGATCGCCCGGCTGGTGAGCTGGGGTACATCGGGCTGTGACCCCACGATCATGGGCATCGGCCCGGCGCCCGCCTCGCGTCGCGCCCTGGCAAAAGCAGGGATGACCCTGGATCAGATGGCCCTGGTCGAGATCAACGAAGCCTTTGCGCCCCAGTACCTCGCCGTGGAAAAGGAGCTGGGCCTGGATCGCAGCATCACCAACATCAACGGCGGCGCCATCGCGCTGGGGCACCCGCTGGGCGCCTCGGGTGCACGCATCACCGGCACGCTGATCCACCAGCTTCGCCGCCGGAAAGAGCGCTTCGGCCTCGGCTCGGCCTGCATCGGTGGGGGTCAGGGCATGACGGTGATCGTCGAAGCGCTGTGAGCAGCGTGTTATCCGGGGATCATGCGTCTGCTTCCTGAAGAAGTCCTCCGTCGGGAGGCCAGCCAGCTCTGTCAGCGGGTCCACGCCCGCGGTTGGGTGGCCAATCACGATGGTAATGTGAGTATCCGGCTGGAGAGCGGCGGCTTTCTGGCCAGCCCCACCGCCGTTTCCAAGGCCGATGTCAGCCCGGAGAGCCTGTTGGTCCTGGATACCGAGGGCAAGGTGCTCTCGGGAGGCCGCAAGGTCTTTTCCGAATTTGCATTGCACCTCGCGGTGTTTCGCGCGCGCCCCGACGTAAGTTGGGTGCTGCACGCCCACCCGCCCACCGCCACTGGCTTTGCGGTGAGCGGGGAAGCGCTGTTTGATCCCCCCTTTATGGCCGAGCCGGTGGTGTCGTTGGGGGCCTGTGTGCCCACGGTGGCCTATGCGGCCCCGGGCAGCTCCACGGCGGGTCTGGAGTCGGTGATTGCCGATGTAGATGCTGTACTTCTCGGCAACCATGGCGTGCTCACTGTCGGCAGCGATGCAGAGACCGCCTACCTGCGGATGGAGCTGGTGGAACACCTGGCGCGGATTCAGCTGGTGGCCCGGCAGCTAGGCGGGCCCCGTCCGATTCCAACTGAGGATGTGGAAAAGCTGTTGGAAGCCCGGAAAAAGGCGGGACTGGGCGGGGGGGCCCGGCCAATCCCGAGTGCCGCCGCTCCGCCCGCGCCGGTGGCCGATGTGGCCGCGCTGGTGCAGGAAGCCCTGCGTCGGTATCGCTAGGACAGATCGTGACTCTGATCCGAGTCACGTCCCTTCGATGTACGATCTACCTCTCTTATCCAACGTGACTCTGATCCGAGTCACGGCGTAACTGGGGCCGTATTTGCTTCCTCCTTGGACCTGAGACTCTTCCGGAGGCTCACCCAGGCACTCCCCGCCAGCGCCACCCGCCAGGGTGCAACCCGATCCGCCTCGGAGGCATAGTCGATGCCCACCCGCGGTCCCACGACCAACGGCGGGGCCTCCGATCGTGCAAAAACCTGGATCTCCGCGTCCAAGGGCCGTCCCGACCACGCCATCGGCAGGCCCAGCGCCGCGCCCACCTTTCCCGGTCCCGTCAGCAACACCGGCCCGGATTTTCCGCCACGACGCTCCCGAATCAGCGAAAGCCCCTCCACAGGCTCCGCTGCACGGATCAGCACCGCCTCCGCCTCTCCTTCCTTCCCGGTCACCAGGTTCAGCATCCGGTGCAGGCCATAGCATAGGTAGATATAGGCATGTCCGGGTGGCCCCCACATGGGCGCGTTGCGAGGGGTGCGCCCGAAGCGGGCATGGTTGGCGGTGTCGCCGGGGTGGCGGTAGGCTTCGACTTCGGTGATTTTCACCGAGACTTCTCCGACGGTGATGGTGCAGCCGATCAGGTCGTAGGCCACCTCCAGTGCATCGCGGGCATAAAATTCGGCGGGAAGCGGTCGCATGCTTCAACATTAAGCACGCGGTCGGCCCTTACCAGGGGCGCAAATCCGGCTAAAAGAGGCTGATGTGGCTCTGTATACTCGCCTTTGCCGCTCCCCCTCCCGACGATCCCCTCCTGGCGCGGATCGACCCGGAGCTGCGCACGGCGACCGGACCGCAGGTACAGGTGGTTGTCGAGGGCAGCCTCTCGCGCTTCCAGGCGGAAAATGCCGGATTTTTGGTGGAGGAGGAGGCGGAAGCGCTCCTGCAAATTCGGCTCGCTCCCTCTGAGATAGTCGGTCTGGCGGCACTTCCGGGGGTGGAGCGGATCCGAAAACCCTGGCGTCCCACCCCCAAAAACACCGTCACCGAGGGCTACGCAGAGGTGATGCGTCAGGACTGGCACGACGAAAAGCTCAAGGGGAAAGGCGTGCGTATCGGCGTGCTGGATGTTGGCTTTGTCGGCTGGGAGGCACTGCCCGTCGACGAGCGCCCCGCCGACATCACCACCGATTTTTCGAGGGGACAGCCTGAAAATTCGGATCACGGCACTGCGGTGGTCGAAGTGATCCACGATTTTGCGCCCGAGGCCGAGCTGGTGCTGGCCACCTTCGGCACCGACGTGGAATTCTGCGCAGCGGCGGATTTTTTGAAAGAGTCCAAGGTAGACCTGATCAATGCCTCCGTAGGTTTCGACAACCTCTGGCCCGCCGATGGCAGCAGCAGCGTCAGCCGCTGTGTGGACAAGGTGGTGGATGCCGGGGTCAGCTGGTTTGCCGCAGCAGGCAATGAGAACCGCCGCTATCGTATTGGCGAGCTCTCCTACAATGACGATGGTTTTGTGGCCATCGGCGGCATCTCCGACCTCCAGATCCCCACCACCCTGGGCAATTTTGCGGTGGTCTTTCGCTGGACCGAGCCCATGGGAGAGGCCGAGCAGGATCTGGACTTACAGGCATTCAACGCGGATGGAAGCCTCTGCGGCTCCTCCAGTCGCAGCCAGAGTGGCCACGGATCCCACCCTCTGGAGGAGATCAGCGTCTTTGGCTGTGGGGACTTGGTCCAGCTCCGCATTAGCTCCGAGGGGCAGGTTGCAGATCTCAAGGATCTCCGCGGCTTCCTCTACAGCCCGCTGGGGCTGCCCTCCACCCTGCGCACCACCGGCGAGGACCTGACTCTGCCCGGAGATGCGGAAGGCGCCATCACCGTGGGCGCCTACGATGGTGCTTCGGACAGCGTTTTTGACTATTCCAGCCAGGGCCCCACCGAAGATGGCCGTGCCAAGCCCGACGTGGTCGGCCCTTCTGCCGTCACCACGGTCACCTATGGTTTTGCCGGCTTTGAAGGTAGCTCAGCGGCCACCCCTCACGCGGCCGGGCTGGGTGCGCTGTGGATAGACGCGACCGGAAAACGGCGGAAGCCCGAGCAGATGAAGGAGTGGATGATGGAAGGTGCGCGGGATCTGGGCGAAGAAGGCCCGGATCTTGTCTATGGTGCCGGTGCCATCCTCGGCGACGAGCCGCCTCCTTGCGGCTGTGCGGCGGCAGGCTCCGCCCCCCTCTCCCTGGCCCTGGCCGGCTTGCTGGTAGCCCGGAGGCGCCGAACCTGACTGCAACGGTCACCGGCTGTCCCATCGCGTCACAAGCGCAGCCGCGGTGCAAGGCGGAGCCCGCTGCGGTGTCTATTGCTCAGAAGGTGAGACGAGCGGGGGCGGTTTCCGGTGGCCGGCTATCAAGGGATGGGTAGCCCCGTATTCCGCTCGTCTCTCCTCTTCTTTTTGGGGCATCGAGCTATGCGAAGCTCTGCTCCGGTGTGGGGAAGGCGCCCGCCTTCACCTCGGTCACGTAGCCCTTCATCGCTTTGCGAATCACATCGTCCAACTGGGCGTAGTGCTTCACAAAGCGAGGTTTGAAGGTCATATCCATGCCCAGCATGTCGTTACAGACCAGCACCTGGCCATCACAGCCCGGCCCGGCCCCGATGCCGATGGTGGGCACCTGAAGGGTGGCCGTCAGTCGGGTGGCCAGCTCGGCGGGGATCATCTCCATCACGATGCAGAAGGCGCCAGCTTCCTGGATTGCAACGGCATCTTCCAGGATACGCTCCTGCCCGGCGGCGTCGCGCCCCTGCACCTTGAAGCCGCCGAGGGCGTGCACCGACTGGGGCGTCAACCCTACATGGCCGACCACGGGAATTCCCGCGTCCACCATCATTTTGACCGCTTCGGCGGAGCGTACACCGCCCTCGATCTTCACCGACTGCGCCAGCCCCTCCTTCACCAGCCGCCCCGCGTTGCGCAGCGCTTGGCGGGGACCCACCTGATAGCTCATAAAGGGCATATCCACGGTCAGGTGCGCCCGGGAGAGCCCGGCGGCCACACAGCGGCCATGGTAGATCATGTCGCGCAGGGTGACCCGCAGGGTGTCGGGCTGGCCTTGGACCACCATCCCCAGGGAGTCGCCGACCAGGACCATGTCCACCCCGGCCGCGTCGGCCATCTTGGCCATGGGGAAGTCATAGGCGGTGAGCATGGCGATTTTTTCGCCTTTGCCTTTCATTTTCAGGATGTCGGGCGCGGTGATGCGCGGCAAGGGAACCTCCTAAGCGCGGGGCGTAAACAGGGTACCGGCAGAACCAGGGAGCTTCCCCTGCAGGGCTTCCTGGATGGTATTCAGGATCCAGGCCCGATCTTCGGGACTGTCCACATAGTTCAACTGGTCGGTGCGGAGCGACAACAGCGGGCAACGATCCCAGGTGGACCACAGATCCAGGTAGCGCTCGCGCAGCCCTTCCAGGTAATTACGGGGGATCTTCTGCTCAAATCCGAGGCCACGGCGACGAATCCGGTCGTAGATCACATCGGTATCGGCGTCCATAAACACCACAAGGTCCGGCCGCGGCAGCGGATCGGGCAGGAGTCCCACCAGCTTGCGGTACAGCTCCAGCTCGTGGTCACGCAGGGTCATCTCCGCAAAGATCCTATCTTTTTCGAAGAGGTAGTCCGACACGATCAGGGGCGCAAAAAGATCCTGCTGCCGGATGGTCTGCTGCTGCACATAGCGGGCGGCCATGTAGAAGAGCTGGGTGGGCAGAGCAAAATGCTCGGGATCGGCGTAGAAGCGGGCCAAAAAGGGGTTGTCATCGACCGGCTCCAGCACCAGACGTGCGCCATGCTGCCGCTCCAGGATACGGCAAAGGGAGGTTTTTCCTACCCCAATCAGCCCTTCAATGACGACCAGACCCTGCAGGGGATCCCCCGGAAGCCGCAAATGTAGCATGAGGGCGCTCAGAGCGCCCGATACATTGCCTTAAGCTGCTCGCGCTCGGACATCCGCTCCCAGATAGTATCCAGGGTCCAAGCTGAAAATCGCTCCATGGTATCCACATCCTGAGCGGTGACCCCCAGGCCAAAACGTACCCGGTCGGCTGCAGCCGCGGCCTCGGACATCCCATGGACCTCCACCGCCGAATATTGCTGCAGCACCGGCAGGGCACGGCGTGCCAGACCCGAAGCGTCTTCGCCGGGTAGAGGTTCAACGCCCACATCTCCCAGTGCGATCTCCACCATCCGCCAGCCCTGCTCCACCCGCGTGGTGGGCGACACCTTCCAGAGGGGATCGCGGAGGTGACGGAGGAGGAGGAGGCGGCGCATCGGTCGGTAGCCCACCAGCCAGGCAAGCGCGGTGAGGACAAGGAGGAGGAGCCCGATAGACACGGCGGTGGACGCCTCTTTTCCGGCCTCCACCGCACGTTCGCCCAGGCGCTCCATCCGCTCCATCGGGCTGTTGCCGCCCCCCGATTGTTCGCCTCCCGCCGAAGATTCACCCCCGGACGGTTCGTCTCCATCGGATTGTTCCCCGCCGGAGCCACTTCCGGCCTGCCCACCTCCGCTGGATTGTTCGCCTCCGCCGGATGATCCTCCCCCCGATTGTTCGCTTCCACCGGATTGTTGGCTCCCACCCTGCTGCCCGCCACCCGAAGCGCCCCCACCTCCCTGCTGCCCGCCGCTGCCGGAGGAGCCCCCGCCGCCGGATTGGCCGCCCCCGTCTCCAGCCTGCTTCCCACCGGATTGTTGGCCCCCGCCGCCGGCTCCACCTCCCTGCTGCCCGCCCGATTGGCTGCCCCCACCACTTTGCTGCCCACCGGACTGACCATCGCCACCAGATTGTTGGCCCCCACCGCCCGAATTCCCGCCCTGACCCGCCTTGCCGCGGTCGGCCTTGCTGCGGTCCCCGTTGCGACGATCTCCGGCCTTGCTACGGTCGGCTTTGCTGCGATCTCCCTTGCTCCGGTCCCCATTTTTGCCGGATCCATCTCCAGAATTGTCCGAGGGATCCTGAACCCCATCCCCGTCGGTTTGCACCGCCCCCTCCTTGGGATCATGGTCCACGCGCCAGAAGTAGGGGGTGATCAGCGCCACCCCCGCCGCCAGCATCGGCGCTAAGAGGAATAACAAAAAACTGCTTCCCAAGCTGGCGCTGGCCTGAGCGCCAGTCAGCTCGGCTGAGCGCGGGGGAAGGGGAGCGCTGGGCCCGGCTGCCCAGAGCTTTACACGGTGACTCTCCCGGCTCACCAGAAAGGCGAGTAACAAAAGAAGTGTCAGGACCAGGGCAATAATGGACACTGGATCCCAGATTGCCGCCTTGGTCCCCTCACTCCAGGAAGAATCTTTGCCAGTCTTGTCCGCCCAGATCAGCACCGCCCCCGTAAACCACACCAGCGGCAGCCAGAGCGACCACATGGAGCGGTTGGTCTCCAGGCTCCACATCCCGCCCCAGGCGGCCACTGGCGTCAAGAGGAGGATCACCCCCAACAAGATCGCCACAGGCGCCGCCCCCGCCGAGGCACTGATGACGGTCAGGTAGAAGCTGATGCCCCAAGACAGCGCCCCCAGGCTCAGGATCATCCAGGTACGCACGCGAAAAAAGGCGAAAAGCTGGCCGATGAGCAGGCCCAGACCCACGGCGATGCCCACCACCCCCATCACCTTGAGCGCCTCCACCACATTCAGGGCGGTCAGCATCAAGGAGAGGGTGAAAAGACCAAAAGTAAGCAGGTTCAACAACCAATAGCTCAACAGCGGCCAGAAGGCAGCCCGTAGCTGTTGCAGCAGGCTCAGGCTGGTCATTGTAACCCCCGATACAAAGCCGCCAGTTGCTCCCGCTCGGAGAGGCGCTCCCAGATGGTATCCAGGGTCCAGGCCGAAAATCGCTCCATGGTGTCCACATCGGCCGGGCTTACCCCCAGACCAAAACGTACCCGGTCGGCGGCCGCCGCCGCCTCCGCCAGACCATGCACCTCCACATGCGAGTAGGACTGCAACACCGGCGCTGCCCGACGCGCCAGCCCCGAAGCGTCCTCCCCTGGCAGAGGGAGAACGCCCACATCTCCCAGGGCTACCTCCACCAAACGCCAGCCCTGCTCAATCCGGGTGGTGGGCGACACCTTCCAGAGGGGATCCCGTAGATGTCGGAGCACCAAAAGTCTTTTTGTCGGACGCCAGCCAACCAACAGCATCATTCCCAGGAGGATCAGCACCATCAGCGAGATAAAAGTGGCTTTGGCCGCCTGCTCTGCCGACTTCTGCATCTGCCGTAACATCTCTTGGAGGCGCTCCAGGCCGGAGAAGTCGGGCGGTGGCGCCAGATCGGGCAGGGGCTCCCCGTCGGAGGGGGGAGCGGGATTTTCATCGGGTTGATCGCCCGGTCCCGTGCGCCAGAAGTAGGGCGCAATCAGCGCGGTGGCTCCGGTCAGGGTGGCCCCCACCCCCACGAGGATCAGCAGAGACAGCAATGTCAAACGTGGCCGAGACGCTGCTTTTTCTGGCTTTGCTGGGGGGAGGGGAGCGTCGCGACCACGCTTCCACAAGGCAAGACGCTGCGTCTCGCGGCTGACCAGAAACAGGAGCAGCAGCACCATGGTCCCACCCAGGATCGGCACCGATACCCAATCCCAGATCGCCAGCTTATTCCCTGCTAACCAGGCATTGTCGGTCCCCACCTTGTCGGACCAGACAAAGATGGCGCCGGTCATCCAGATCAACGGCAGCCAGGTGGCCCAGAGTGCCCGGTTGGTCTCCACACTCCACATCCCGGCCCAGACCGCCGGTGGCCCCAACAACAGCACCAGCATTACAAAGGCACCGACATCGCCCAGACCCAACGAAAACAGGCCTATATCGAGTGCAATCCCCAGTCCAAAAAAGAAGCCGCCCACCACCAGCGCCGTCCACGTGCGCAGGCGCAGCAGCGCGGCCACCTGCCCCAGCCCGCAGCCCAGAAGTGCGATCAGAGCCAGAAAACCGAGGATCAGAAAGGTTTTCAGCTCAGGTCCGTCCGACACAACCACTGCCGCCGAAAAGCAAAGGAAGGTGAAGACCTGGGCCAGCCAGTAGAGTCCCACCGGTAGTGCCAGCGCACGAAGCTGCCCCCAGAAGGAGAGACTACTGGTCATACCTTCCCTTTTCCCGATGCGACGCCCACCAGTTTGTGGCCCGCGGCCCCCGGCTCCAGGCGGTAGACCGTGTCGCCCCGGCTGACCAGCTCTTTGTAGACCCGCTCGCCGTACATCTGCGCATACTGACGCAAACGTGCGCGTGCGTTGAGACGGCTGGAGTGGTACTGGAAGTGGCGAAACTGCGCTGCAAAGCTATTTTCGTCCGAACCCGCCGGGCCGGGGAGAAGAAAGAGGTAGAGGAAAGCCCGCGCCGGAGTACCGGCGAGTACCTCCAGAAGCCCCGGATCCTTCGGCCCCAGCGCATGGTGGGGTGGCAGCCAGACCCAGGTGAGCGACTGCCCGGAAAATGGCGTTGGCGGAGGACTTTGGAAGCGGGAGGACACCACCACTGCATGCATGTCCTTGCCCACCTGATCCAGAAGCTCGGTCAGCTCATGGCGACCCTGCCAGCAGACCCGCGCCCCCAGATCCTGCCAGCGGCTATGGCCCCCCTTCTGACAGGCCAACAATTCAACCCCAAGCTCCCCTTTTTCGCTGCGGGCCACGGCGGCCAGACTCACACGGTCCCCGCGCTCCACCAGCTCTTTCGCCAGGGAGATCCAGGTTTCTACCACGTGGTCCAGCACCTCCTCCACACCCACGGCATCGTCGAGCATCCGCCCGGCAGGCAGGTAGGAGTCCACCACCAGTAAAACATTTTTTGTAGAGAACTCCTTGTTCTCCGGCAGACGTACATTCAGGCGTCCCGCCTTCACCGAGAGCTTCCAGTGGATACGGCGGGTGTCGTCTCCCGCTGCGTACTCGCGGAAGCGGAAGTGATCTTCGGTGGCGAAGCGGTGTGGACGTGTCAAGACATCGGGGGTTTCCAGCGTAGAACGCGGCGGTTCCGTGATCTGGAGCGGACGGAAGCGCGGCAGCACCTTCATGTCGGCGGTGGCGACACTGGCCAGGGCGATACGGGTAAAGCCGAAGATGTCCTGAAAGTAGATTTCCGCCGGTCCCAGGCGGTACATTCCGCGTGGAGAACGACGCAGGCGCCCGCCCACGGTCAGCTCCTTCCTTGCCCCCGCGCCCACCGCATAGCGGCTCACCGTCGCAAGGCGCTCCGGCAAGGGATCCTCCACCAGCAGAAAATAGCCTGGAGGTACGAACATCTTGCGGAAAGTGAATCGCTCCTCAGCCGCATCTCCGGTCATGACCACCGCAGGCACCACCTGCCGGACGATACTGCCCCGGCGCAGGTTGGACTCAAAGGCGGCCACCAAGAAGGTGCTCACCAGGGAGGTCAGCCCCAGCACTCCATAGAACAAAAGCAGAGAGATCACCCCGACAAAGGAGAGATCTGCCCACTCCAAGCCCAAGGCACAGACGATGAAGAGCAGTCCGGCAAAAAGAACCGCCCAGCCACGTGGCGTCACGATGCGCATGTGCCGGTGGAGTGTGCGCAGGGCGTCTCCTGGCTGATAGCGCCCCTTTTCCCGAAGCTGCCGCAGCTCCCGCATCGTTTTAAGAGCCACCCCCACCAGCTGCATCAGCCAGGCCGGAGCGATCACCAACAGGGACAAACCCACCAGATAGGGCAGGGTGTCCGCCACTTCGCCCACTTCCAGGAAAAGAGCAGCCACAAAGCCGATCAGAAAGGGGAGGAGGAAGAGGCCGCAGCCATGGAAGCCGATGCCAAGAAGGGGCCGGAGCAGCTTCACTTGAGCGGCACCTTCGCCAGGATACTCTGCACATAGGCCACCCCAACTTCGTCGCCAGAGATCACCATTCGGTGGGCCAGGACTTCGGGCGCCAGAGCACGTACATCTTCAGGAATCACATAGTCGCGCCCCTTGGCCATAGCATGGGCCTGGGAGACACGGGCCAACATCAGCATGGAGCGCGGCGAGGGCGGCGACAATGCGCGGGTATCCGAGCGGATGGTATTGGCCAGGGTGACCAGGTAGCGCTTGATCTCCTCCGACAGAAAAATCTGGGGCACCAGGGCCTGCCACTGCAAAAAAGTGGCCTTGTCGATCACCGGCTGGAGGTCGTCCACCGGTGGGCGATTGCCAAGGTGTACATCCAGCATATTCATCTCGGCCTCGGCGCTGGGGAAGCCCATGGAGAGCTGCATGGTGAAGCGATCCAGCTGCGCCGCGGGCAGGGCATAGGTGCCGTCATGATCGAGGGGATTCATGGTGGCAATACACAAAAAGGGCGGCTCCATCTTGTGGGTGACCCCCTCCACCGTGACCTGGCCCTCGGCCATGACCTCCAGGAGCGCCGACTGGGTCTTGGGTGTGGCGCGGTTCAGCTCGTCTGCCAGCAGCAGGTTGGTGAAGATCGGCCCGGGCTGGAAGGTGAAGGCTTTCTGTCGGAGGTCAAAAATATTGGTGCCGGTGATGTCCATGGGCAACAGGTCCGGCGTAAACTGGATACGCCGGAAGGTGCAGGCCACGGAGGCGGCGATGGAGCGGGCCAGCATGGTCTTGCCGGTACCGGGCACATCCTTCAAAAGGATGTGGCCTTTGGCCGTCATCACCAACAGGACTTTAAAAATCACGTCCTGCTTCCCCAGGATCACCTTCTCCACATTCTGGATGACAGATTGAAACTGTTTCTGGAAGAGGGAGATGGAGCCCGCCAGGGCCGGGTTGCGGATCGTGGGTGTAGAAGCCAAAGGTACTCCGACAAGCAAAGGTTCTAACAGGGTTGGGAGCCTACTCCCACCAGGTTGCGAGGGTGCGGCGCAGCTCGGAGAGGGTGCCGCCACGGGGCAAACTCCGCTCGTCAAAGGGAAGCTGCCAGGCGCGGGCATACTCGCGGATCACGCGCACCTCGCTGCCATCCACATCACCATCCGCCATGGCCAAGCGACGCATGGCTTTCAGGAGGGCAGGAGGATCTCGGGGAATCCCCAGCTCCTGGGGGCGCCACACCCGCCAGCTACTCTCGGGCGGCAGCGGCGCTTCTAGTTGTTGGGAGAGTAGCTCTAACAGCTTCCGCTCTCCGGGGGTCACGACGCCGTCGGCCATGACCACCGCCACCAGGGCGCAGCCATCCGCCAGGGGGTCGGCAGGGGGCGGGCCCGCCGAGCGCTCCGGATCCACGGTGCGTGTCATCCGAACGGGGAAAACCATGGGAGCAACAGACTTTTTCTCGGAGATGTCAGACTGAGGGGGCTGCTGGAACGTGCGGCGACGCCGGATCACCTCCTCCTCCCCCGACCCTCCCCCTTCTGCTGCCGTCGCCACCGCTCCGATACCCGCGTTGGGAAAAAACCAGGCGATCACGTCAAAACCCGTCTCGACAGGCTGCCCGGCCAGGATGCGCTCGGCCACCTGCTCAGGCGCCAGACCCTGGAAATTGGCGGCGGTAAAGGCGCGGACATCCTCTTCCCCGTCCTGCTCGGCCCAGCGGTCCAGGGCAGCCATCACCTCAAAAACACTCTCGAAGCGGCTGCCCTCCTCGCGCATTTCCCCAAGCTCGGCATAGTAGGCGCACAAACGGCAACGCCCTTCCAGAGCCGCACCCACCTGCTGGCTGGTGTCGTACAGCTCCACCAGGGCCCCCTCGACCTTACAGGAAGGGCAGGGGGCCAGGACTTGCTGCAGACTGGGGCGACGGTGCATGGGCGCTTTTAAAACGTCTGCGGCAACAATGCCCCTCAATTCGTCTTCATCCAGCTCCAGTAGGAGTCGGCCCACTGGGGATTGGGGCGGGGCTGGGGCTGGGGCTGCTGAGTCCACTCGGTGGGGCGGCCGGTATAGCCCTGAGTCACGAGGCTACCCACCCAGTCAGAGTTGGCGTAGACCCTGTCGATCTGCGCGCGGATGGCGGCGATGTCCGCATCGGTCACCACGCCGTTGGACGTCGCCTTGTAGAACTGCACGGTCACGCGCACCGGGAAGCGGCTATCGCGCTCGATGGGAAGGTAGTTCATCTCGTTGAACGGACCTTCTACGGGACCGTGACCGACCACGGCGGTTTCCACATCGGAGCGGGCGGACTTGCTCTGGGCCGCCATGGGTGCCGCCGACATCTCGGCCGCGCCGTAGCCGCCGTAGTCATCGTAGTCGTAGGCGGGCTGCGGAGGGGGCGCTTTTTGTTTGAGGGGTACCTGGATCATCAGTACCACGTTCAGGCCGGGATCGGAGGGATCGCCGCTGCTGATCGCATCCCCACCCTGGGCCTGGAAGTCGGTCAGGCGCATCGCCGTGAAGGGGGCACTCATGCCGTTCTGGTTAAAGGTCAACACTTCCGACAGGTAGCCACCGTCGTTTTCGATGACCTGGGCCGAGGTACCTTCGCGGGTGGCGGTGATGGCCAGGACCGCAGGATTGCCGGGGTAGCTCTGGTAGTTGTAGAGCACGGGCGTAAAAGTGGCGCTTCCTTCGCGGGGAATGGGGAGGAAGCAGGCCTGTGCGGACACCAGAACGTGGCTGTCACGTTCCGCCCAGAGCGAGCGGTTGTAGCCGGCCCAGGAGGAGGAATTGTGAAGGTAAGACCGAGGAGACTGAAGAAATTGGGCTAGGCTGATACTGGAGAGGGAGTAGCCCTTCTCGTTGCCGACGCGCAGTCCGAAGTTCCAGGGCGAAATATCGCCGGTCTTATCCGTATAGTTGTCGAAGCGGATGACCGGCATCGGGTGCATGGTGCCCCAGGCGTCGCGAACGCCGATGGTCATATCGCTGATATTGGGGCCGTACGCCGAGCCTTTACTGCGGCCGGTGTCTTCCCAGGTGACGTTGACGAGATCCAGGCCATGCCGCGCCACCAGGGCGGCTGCTTCGTTGTTCCAGACCATCTGCTCGACACGTTGAATGGTGCTCTGGAACTGATCTTGAACTGAGGTCCAGGCGAAGGCGGAAGAAAGCAGAGGAAGCATCAGCATGAAATCTCCGAAGGTACGCCCCTTCAACGGGCGCGGGGGGGCCGTCTTACAGCCCATGGACGCTTTTTATTCAAGCCGCTGACCGATGCCTGACAAGGTTATGAGGCGGCATGTTCTGGTCCGATGCCCGACGATGGCCGATGTTGCTGCTGCTCTTCTTGGCCTTCCTGGGTCTGGGCATGTACAATGCCTATATTTCGATGAACGTGGTCTTTGGCTATCGCGACTGTCTGGAGGATCCTGAGCGCTGGGAGGGGGCGACGCTGATTTTTCCCTTGTGGGAGGTGAGCCGTATCGTCGGGCCGGATCGTTTTGAAATTTCCAAGGTGATCCGCGACGTTCCGGTGGAGGGAGACAGCCGGGATCTGAAGGTGGGCAGCACCATCTCGATCGTGGGTACTTTTCGGAAGGCGGACGTGGTGGTGGTGGAAAAACAGCGGGAGCTGCATGTGTTGAGAGTGTGGAAGGAGCGACTGGGAATCCTGGGTTTTGGGCTGGTCTGCATCGCAACGCCGTTGTTCTTTCGGTGGCGGAATGGGAGGGTAGAGGAGCGTGGCTGATCTCATCACCCATAGCTGTGCGGCAATTCTGTGGAAGGTGGCCAGTAAAGGAGCGCGGGTGCCTACTTTTGTAGCCGGTACCTGTCTGCCCGACTTTCTGGGCCGGGTGCCTGCGATGGGCCTGACTGAGCTGCGCTGGAAATTGCCGTGGATTCCCGAATTTCTGGTCTACCTGTGGCCCCCCTTCCACATGCCCACGGGCATTCTGGTGGGCTCGATGATGGTGGCTTTTTTGTTCCCTGAGGGACAGCGGGGGGCTTCGTTCCGAGCGCTCTTGGGGGGCGGGATGCTGCACCTCGCTGTGGACATTCTCCAGCGGCATTTTGGAGTGGGCTACCTGCTCTTTTTCCCCTTTTCGCTGTGGGATTTTGAGCTGGGCTGGATCGGCTCGGAGGATACGGTGCGGATTGTGCCGATTTTGCTGCCGTTGACGGTGGGGGTGGGGTGGTGGAGATGGGGGAGGCCAACCCGGGTTCAGGAGCGACCGACATGACGCCAGGAACAAAACTCCTCCTCACCACCGCCAACGCCAAATACCACCACTGCTCGCTGGCACTACGCTGCCTGTACGCCAACCTGGGCGCGCTCCAAAATCAGGCGACCTTCCTGGAGTTTACCACCGCGGAGTCCGCGGTGGACATTGCCGAAAAGCTCCTACGGCACCAGCCGCAAATGGTTGGCCTCTCCGTGTACATCTGGAATGTGGAGCTGCTGACCGAGGTGGTGGCGCTGCTGAAGCGGCTTGCGCCCGATGTGGTCGTGGTGCTCGGCGGGCCGGAAGTCAGCCACGAACTGGATGGCTTGAAGATCGCTGTGCTGGCCGACTATGTGATCCAAGGGGAGGGGGAGGATGCCCTGCGGCGGCTCGCGGAGGCGGTGCTGGCCGGGCATCCTCCGGATGGCAAGGTGATCGCGGGGGGGCTGCCGGACTTAACGAAACTTGTCTCTCCCTATTCCTTCTACAGCGACGTGGATCTGCGGCAGCGCACCCTCTATGTGGAAGCCTCGCGGGGCTGTCCCTATTCCTGTGAATTCTGCCTGTCCGCCCTGGATCTTCAGGTACGCCACTTTCCGATCGATGACCTTCTGCTGCAATTCCAGACCCTGCTGGATCGCGGCGCCCGCAACTTCAAGTTCATCGACCGCACCTTCAACCTCAAGCTTGAAAACAGCGCCCGCATCCTCGAATTTTTCCTGGAGCGCCACCAGCCGGGAATGCTCTTCCACTTCGAGCTGGTGCCCGATCGTCTTCCCGAGGGACTGCGCAGCATCATCGCCCGTTTTCCGGCGGGTGCGCTCCAGTTTGAGGTGGGGGTGCAGAGCCTGAACGATGCCGTCGGCAAGCGCATCAGCCGTCGGCAAAACCTGGGGAAGATGGAAGACAATTTCCGCTTCCTCGGTACCCAGACCCATGCGCATGTCCATGCCGACCTGATCATCGGCCTGCCCGGCGAAGATCTGGAGAGTTTTGGCGCGGGCCTGGATCGCCTTTACGCCCTTGGACCCCAGGAAATCCAGGTGGGAATCCTGAAAAAGTTACGCGGTGCGCCCATCGCGCGCCATGAGGCCGCCTGGGGGATGGTCTACAGCGACACACCTCCCTACGAGATCCTCTGCACCCGCGACATCGACTTCCCCACCATGCAACGTCTTAAGCGCTTTGCTTTTGTGTGGGATCGGCTGGTCAACCGGGGTAACCTGAACCAGTCCGTGCCGCTGCTCTGGGGTCAAAAGGGGCCTTTTGCGCCGGTTCTGGCCTTCGCCGATGCCCTCTATGCAACCCACGGCCAGGTCCACGCCCTCTCACTCGACCGTCTCACTGAGCAGCTCCACCAGATCCTTCTGGGGCGCGGCGACGCTCCAGACGTGGTGATGGCGGCCATTGAGGCGGACTATCAGCTCCATGATCGTCCTCTGCCCGCGTCCTTACGCGGTGCAGCCACCCCTCAGAGTGCCGCCAAAGAGAGCCACCGCCGCCGGCAGCTCAACCACTTGGGTAGTCGAACATAGTTTTGTTACGACGAAATTTCCAGGATCTGGGGAGCACTCCCAAGAAGAGTGCTCCCCGGTTACGACGTGACTCTGAACAGAGTCACTACCAAAAAAGTAGCTCAGAAGGGGATCTCCGAGCTGGCTTCCTGGCTGCTCACCATCTGCTCGTCCATCGGACGGCTGGTCTCGGCGCTGCGCTTGGACTGCACCCAGAGGATGCGCTCCACGATCAGGCTCACGTCATAGCGGACCTGGCCCTCCTTGTCGGTCCAGCGGTTGGGGCGGATGGCGCACTCCACTGCCAGCACGTCGCCCTTATGGGCCACCCGCGCCAGAAATTCCGCGTCCTTCCCGAAGGCGGTGATCCGGTGCCAGTCCGGAGTGTCCACCCATTCTTCGTTGATCTTCCGGGCGTTGGGGGTGGCCATCGACAGCTTCAAGTAGGGAAGGCCGGTGGCGGTGTTGCGCAGCTCGGGGTCGTGGCCCACATGGCCCATCAGGTATGCACGATTGAGACCTTTCATCTTGTACTCCTTACCGCAGGTGCGGCGCTCTGGAGCATTGCAAGGCCCGTGCCAACGGAGGAAGCTCGCTTTTATGGGGGGCGTCGATGACGGACTTCGTCAGCTTCGTCAGCCCTTCGTCAGCCGGAGGGCGTCAAGGGCCGGGGGACGCTGTGACATCCGTTGACAATGATCCGGCCTCGGGCTCGGCCGGTTAGAGGACCTTATGCGGGAGTCTCCCTTGTTCTTCTTGCCCTTCTACGGAGGCTGAGTGCTCAACTCTCTCTCCATCCGCTGCGACGGGCGGCAGCTTTGGCTGCTGGACCAGACTTTGCTGCCGCAGGAAGAGTCTTGGTTGGAGGCTACAGATCCAGCGGTTCTGATCGAGGCGATCCGCGCGCTTCGGGTGCGGGGCGCGCCCGCCATCGGTGTGGCGGCGGCGCTCTGTTTGGGACTACGGCAGGGTGGCCCTGACTTTTTACGGGTGGCCGCGGCGCTACGGGCAGCACGTCCGACCGCCGTGAACCTGATGTGGGCCGTGGATCGGATGGTGTCTGCTTGGGAGGCAGGGAATTCCCTGTGGGAGGAGGCGGAGGCCATCTTCACCGAAGATGTGGCGCTCTGCGAGGCCATGGCGGGCTATGGTGCGTCGTTGATCGAGGAAGGAGATGGGATCCTGACCCACTGCAACACCGGTGGTCTGGCGACGGCGGGGGTGGGGACGGCACTCGGAGCCATCCGTCGCGCCTGGGAGGGTGGGCGGCGCCTGCATGTGTGGGTGGACGAGACCCGACCGCTACTCCAGGGTGCACGGCTGACAACCTGGGAGCTTCAGCGCCTGGGAATTCCGCATACCCTGATCACCGACTCCATGGCCGCGCTGCTGCTGCGGGATGGCCGGGTGCAGCGGGTGATGGTGGGGGCGGATAGAATTGCCGCCAACGGAGACTTTGCGAACAAGGTCGGTACCTACGGGCTGACGGTGGCGGCGGTCTTTCATGGGGTGCCGGTGCATGTGGTGGCCCCCCGCTCGACGGTGGACCTGTATTGTCCGGATGGAAGCTCAATTCCGGTAGAGGAGCGTGCGCCCGCAGAGCTCCGGGGGGTGGTGACCGCCAACGGCACTCTCCGGTGGGCCCCCGCCGAAGTACCGGTGTGGAACCCCGCTTTTGATGTCACCCCTGGTAGCTACCTGCACTCGTTGGTCCTGGATGTGGGGATCCTGGATCGCCGCTCTTTGGCCGAGGGAGTGCTGTCACGGGTGCTCGCGCCGTGATACATCGAGTAACATAGATGCTACAAGCAGGATAGCGGGCAGCGATGAAGATATCTCCAAACGATCCCTGCCCCTGCGGAAGGGGCGACAAGTACAAACGTTGCTGCCGCCTCTACCACGAAGGCCGCCCCGTTCCCGACGCCGAAGCTCTGATGCGCTCACGCTTCACCGCCTATGCCCTGGATCTTCCGCGCTACATTCGGGCGACCACCCACCCCGATGGCCCGCATTGGAAAGATGATCCCGTCGCCTGGGACCGCGACATCCGCAGCTTTACCGACGGCACCTTCTTCCGGCACCTGGAGATTCGAGAACACCTTCCCGGTGATACAGAGTCCTATGTATCATTTGTCGTCACCCTTGAAAAAGGGGGGAGGCGACAGGGCTTTGGTGAAAAAAGCCGCTTCCTGAAGCTGGAAGACCGCTGGTTGTATCACTCCGGCACCAGCTTCAGACCGTAGTTTCAACTACAGAACTATCCACGCTGCTGCAAAGGTTGGAGGCGGCCAAACGATCCAGCGCCTCTCCAAGCTGGGCGCGGTCCTCGGGCCGAGCGCTTGGCTCCCACCAGAGTCCGGTCAGCCTCAGGGTGGTTCCGTCGCGACGCGCCTCGATCCGGCCCACCAGACCTTCGCCACGTAGGAGCGGACAGACATAGTAGCCCCAGCGACGTTCCGCCTCCGGCTTGTAGATCTCCCATACATAGTCGAAGTCAAACAACTCCGCGATCAGACGACGATCCCAGAGAAAGGGATCCAAAGGTGCCAGAATCCGAAGGGGACCTTCGGGAAGAGGAGGGAGGGAAGAAGCGGCGGAATCGGGCAGGCACAGGTAGGGGCGTCGCCCGATTTTATGCTCTTCCAACGCTCCTTCCTTCAGAAGGCGCTCTACCGTGCCATCCTGGCGCCAGGGGCCCAGCATCGACCACTGCGGCCCACCCGCACGGGAGAGCAGGCCGGCGCTGCGCACGCGCTCCAGGACAAGAAAGCCAGGAGTATCCTGCGGAGGAGGTGCCGTCCTTGCTGCAGCCGGGAGGGCACGTTCCGGAATGTCGTAGAGCCGACGCCCCTTTCCATCGCGGGCAGCCACCACCACCGCGCAGGTGG
>CAITDR010000673.1 GCA_903891165.1 uncultured Pseudomonadota bacterium | reverse complement strand
GGAGAACCCGGAGGATCCGGCTCTCCACCGTCTGTTTGTCACTGCGCATGTGGCCCTCGGCGAGCGTGGGCTGCTGCTGCAGAGCTACCGTGCGTGGCTGTCTGACGCGCCCGATCAACCGCTACGGCGCTTGACCCTGGCTTTTGCGGTGGCTACGGATCGGCCGGTGGCGACGGGTACCGAGGACTGGTGCCCGGAGCTGGCGCGCCTGAGCCTGCCCTTGCCGGAGACCCCGGCGCTGCGCTATTGGGATCTGCGCATTCGTCGGGAGGCAATCCTGGCTGGCTGTCCGGGAGATGCCGGTGTAGAGCTGGAAGAGATCATCCGCCTTGTCCCGCAGTGGGACGAGGCCGCTCCCTACGCGGCCGTGCTGCGTATCCAGCGGGATACGGTGGATTCGGCCCTTGCTTCCTCTCTTGTACAGGCCTGGCAACAGCAGCCGTGGCGGCTGGAGAGTGCGACCCCCTTGTGGTCTTCCACAGCACGGGGAGATGCCCTTGACCAGGCCAGGAAAGATGCGTTGGAGGCTGCCAATCGGGCGCTGTTGAGCCAGAAGCCCGCCCATGTGGACGGGGCGCGCATCGCCGCCGAAGCCGCCGGGGAGGAGGGGCTGGCCAACCGCCTCGCACTGCACCTGGAGCTTATCGACCCGGCCGGCCCTCAGGGAGAGGTGGGGAGGTTCCGGGAAAGTCTGGACGTGATCCAGGACATTCCCCAGGGAAATCGGCAGCTGACCTTGCTGGAACACCTGCGGGTAGCGGTGCCCCCATCGGGAGTGCAGGCCGCACGCTGGTATGCCATGCGTGGCAACAGTCTGGCTTCGCTGGGGCGTCAGGAGGAGGCCTGGCGCAGCTACTCGCGGGCTTTTGACCTTGCGCCGAAGATCTATGGCGCACTTTGGCTGCAGGTGGCCGCCCGAGAAGGCTATCAGCCCCGAAAGGCGCTTCGTTTTTTGAAGCACCTCCTGGATCAGCCTCCAGAACTTCCGCTGCTTCTCGGTGGAGATACGCGAGACATGGGTCTGGCCAGTCGTGCCACCCTGTACCGCCTGCAGGGAGAATTATACCTGAGCCTGGGGCTGCCGGTGGAGGCCGCAGATTCCTGGCGTCTTTCCTTGCTGATGCAGGAGGATGGAGCTACACACCTGCGGCTGGGGATGCTGTTGTCCAAGCAGCCGGGGCAGGAGGAGGAGGCGCTGGCCGAGCTGCTGCGCGGCCTCTCCCAGGTTCCTGCAGGCTCCTGGTCCAAAGAAAAGGCCGCCGCGCTGGAGCTTTGGAAGCGGGGACGCTGGTGGGACCCCCAGGGAATGCCCGCTTTGGTAGAGGCGCTCGCACGGTTGCAGGATCATGCGCCCCCATCCCCGCCGATAGAGGAGGTGGCCGGCTTCCCCAACCTGAGCTTCCGGGTCGCAGGCGAAGAGCGTCGGATCTCCGACTATTCTGGCCCGATGGTGGTGGACGTCTGGGCATCCTGGTGTGGGCCCTGTGTGGTGGGTCTGCCGCGGCTGGAGCAGCTGGCCCGCGCGCATCCCCGCGTGACGGTGCTGGCGCTATCGGTGGATGAAAAAGAGGCGACGCTCCTCAATTTCTTTTCCTCCCGACCGGCTCCGTCCTTCACCCTGGGCTGGGCAGGGGTGGCCGCGATGCAGCAGCTCGGCATCTCCACCATCCCGACCACTTACGTGCTGGACGCACAACATCGGGTGGTCACCCGCTTTCAAGCTGGAGAAGAGGTGGCCGGATTGGAGGAGATCCTGCTGCGGCTTTGACAGAGTTGGCCCCAGCGCTCCCAAAACGCCTCAAAAATCCTGGTTCAGCCGCTTTGCTCCAGCCCATCATTGTGGACCAGCTGCTCCACGGTCAGATCGTGGAGCAGCTCCATCATCGGGTTGATCGCCGCCTGCCAGCGGTGGTGTAGGGCGCAGGGCTGCCCTGGGTTACAGGGGCGAGCCCCCAGGGCACACTCCAATTGTTCCGCACCTTCATGGTCATCCAGCGCGTTGAGTACGTCCACCAGCTTGATCTCGGAAGCGGAACGCCCGAGCCGATAGCCGCCGTGGTGTCCCTTCAGACCCTCGACAATGCCATGTCGACCCAGGTGGCGGAGCAGCTTGGAGAGGAAAGCGTCGGGAACGGCGGCCCGGGTCGCCAGCTCCACGACCGAGATCCGTTCGGTCCCTTCAAGGCGGCCCAGCACCACCATCGCCGAGAGGGCATAGCGTGCCGAGTGGGTAAGGCCGGGAAGCATGCTCATGGAAGCCTTCTATATCCATGGATATCAGCGTCCGTTGACTATCACAGCAGGGGAGAGCGGGGTAGGAACGACGGCGGAAAATGCAGCGGAGTCGCGTACAAGCTCAAGAGAAGGGCCCTCGCTCTTGACAGCGGCGGAAAGATCGGTGACAATACCTGTCGCCGCTATTGCTGCGAGGTCGCAGCCGGCAGCCGGAGGGCAACCTCCGGGGTCACCGCAAGGCCTTCTGCGGAAGGTAAATACAGAGGAGTCGCCAATGTCTTTCATCCGTTCTCTCGCCCTCATCATCGCTGCCGTCGCCGTCTCCACCCAGGTTGTCGCTTGCACCGGCACCAAAGAGTCCGGCGAAGCTGCCGAGTGATCTCGGTCCCTTCTTCGGAAGGGAAATAAAAACCCCCGGTCTTGGCCGGGGGTTTTTCTTTTTTGATGCAGGACGGTGGAGGAGGAAGCGCTCCGGCATCGACGATAGCGGTGTATGGGGGTTCGAATTGAAAAATCGAAGATCTACCGCGAGAATCTCAGCGACGGCTGCGGACCCGCACCGGTACGGGTACCGGGACCGGCGGATTCAGCAGCGAATCCAGCCAAGCCGCCAGACGCTGCCTGAGATCTTCTTCAGGGGGGGGAGCTTTGCGCTCGGGTGCCTTTTCGCTCATCCGACCTCCGTCAAGGAACCGTGAGATCACTATAGCCGCCAAAACGGCATCGGCGAGGGGGGGCTGTAGCAATATCTTTTCTCAGGCCCGGTTACATCTCGTGGATGTCTCGTCAGCCCGCCTTCGGCCTGCTGCTGTCCCTGGCCATCTACCTGGGACTATCAGCCTTTACCCTGCATGAAGTGGGGATCGTCGGTGAGGTGGCCATCGCCGGCTGGCTACGGGAGCCCCCCAAGGTGGAGCTGGAGCCCCCGGACGGCGGCGAGCGGCGCTGGGGACTGCTGGTCGCAAGACGGACGCGGCCGACGGAAAGTCTGGAAGTTGGCGGATTTTCTGTGCCGCTCAGTGTGAATGCCTACACCGGAGGGCTGTCGGACTGGCCGGTGCGGGCGGCGGTGGCCCTTTTTGGCACGGGAGCAGCGGTGCCGACCTCGGTGGGGTTGGGGGCACTCTTGATCCTACTGGCTCATCGTTTTCTCCGCTTTCATGGCAGTGATTCTGCCCCTGCTGCCGCTGCACTTGTGCTGGCCACCGATTGGGCCTTTGTCTTCTATCGAAAGGCGTTAGGTGGGGCCGAAGTGCTGCTCCAGGCTTCTTTTTTGCTGGTGCTGTGGGCGCTATGGAGCCGTCGTTGGAAGGGGGGAAGGCATGGAACGGTGGCCATCGCCCTGGGGGTGGGGCTCGGGCTCCAGGCCAAGTTGACTTTTGTGGCCACTTTGCTGGCTTTTGGGCTGACCGTACTGTTGAGCCGTTGGGATCGGCAGGCGCTGCGGCCGCCGGAGCCCATCCGCCGCATCTGGTTGCTTCTGCTACCGCTACTCTGCATTTCTCCACTTCTGATCTCCTTTGTTCACCACCTCTTCCTGGATGCGCCGGTCCTGCGCTCCCACGACGCCGCGGGCCTGCAGCTGCAGCGGCTCTGGCAAGGCCTCTCCGGCGGCACGCAGGATCGGGAGAGCCTAGGCAATACCCTCTACTTTTTCGGCAATCCCCTGGCATTTTTCGGGCCGGCCTATGGTGCAGAGGCCCAGCCGCCGCTCTCGATGCTTCGACTCTTCAGCATGGGGGCGGTGCTGGGTGGAGTGGGGTTGGCCTGGCGCTGGCCGCAGCAGAGCCCGGCGGACGCTTTGATGCGTTTTTTGTCGATGTTTTTGCCGCTTCAGTTGGGGATTTTGCTGCTTCTGAATCGGGATATGCACCACCTCGGACAGATAAGCGTGGGTATGGCCCTGCTTTTCGGGC
>CAITDR010000672.1 GCA_903891165.1 uncultured Pseudomonadota bacterium | reverse complement strand
GTCATCACGTCGCCCAACACCCCATTGATGCCGATGATCAGCGCGTTGCCATGCAGCTTGTGGATGGCGGCCAGCTCGGGGCGCTCTCCCACCCACCACAGCTTGCCGGTCATCTCGCTGAGGCCCGGACGCAGGGCTTCGGCTTCGGCATGGGGGCCGGCGATGAGCATGATGCCGGTTCCCTCGCGACAATTCTGGGGGCCCATGAAGACGGGTGCGTGGGAGTAGGCGATGCCTTGCGACCGTAATCGTGCCGTGCGCGCGGCGACTTTTTGGGGGGAGGAGGTGGAGTGATCGAGGACGGGGATCCCCTTGGGGATCTGGAGCTGAGAGAGCACAGCTTCCACCGAGGGATCTTCGGCGAGGACCAGGTGGATGCGCTCGGCCCCCTGGATGGCTTCCTGCGGATTGGCGCTTGCGATGGCGCCTTTGGCGACCAGTGGGGCGAGCTTGTCGGCGCTCCGGTTCCATACCCGGACGTTATGGCCCTTTGTGAGGAGGTTTTCGGTCATACCGCTGCCTAAGAGGCCGGTGCCAAGAATTGCGAGGGTGCTCATGGGGACTCGGGGAAGAGCAGCAAATTCGACACGGGCTGGGAAAAAGCAAGGGGGATGCCAGACCGATTCCTCCTCCCACCCCCTCCCCTTCTGCCGGGATAACGTGCCACCATGGCGCGCTTTTTCAACACCACCGGCCCCTGTGACCCGCACTGGCACTACATGCTGCCGCCTGACCAGCGTTTGCCGGACCTTTTTCTCTATGTCGAGCGGCAACTGTATTTTACACTACATGCACCGCGACAGACCGGAAAGACCACGGCGATGTTGGCTTTTGCGGAAAAACTCTGGAGGCGGGGCTACGTCGCCCTGCACGCAAGCCTGGAGCGCAGCTTCGGCATGACCGCAGTGGCGGACCCCGAGCCGACCTGGCTTTGGGCACTGCACATGGCAGGCACCGAGCAGCTTCCTCCCGCCGATTGCCCGCCCGATCCTGCTCTTTTTCAGGGAGCGACCGGAACCCGCCTGAGTGCCTACCTGGCAGCCTGGTGTGCACAGGTGCGGCGCCCGGTCGTCCTATTGCTGGATGAAACGGATACCGTGACCGGCCATGCTGCGGTCAACCTCCTACGGCAGCTCCGCGCGGGCTTCAACCACCGTGGACCTGGGAAATTTCCGGTCACCATCGCTCTGATCGGCATGCGCGATCTTCGGGACTATTTGACGGCCGCCAAGGACGGTACCCCGGTCAGCAACAAAAGCCCTTTCAATATTAAAGAAGACTCGCTGACCCTCCGCAACTTTACAAAGGAGGAAGTCACCGAGCTGTATGGCCAGCATACTACTGAAACCGGCCAGATCTTCACACCAGAAGGCATCGATCAGGCGTGGTACTGGACCTGCGGCCAGCCCTTTATGGTGAACTCCCTCGCAAAAATCACCGTCAACGATCTCACACCAACCGGAGAACCCGTCACCGCTGCCCACATCAACGACGCCAAGAAGCAGCTCATTCTTTCCCGCACCACCCACATCGACAACCTCGCTGAGCGCCTCAAAGAAGAGCGCGTGGCGAAAATTGTAACGCCGGTACTTTTAGGGGAACCGGGATTTATGGTGGACCTCGACTCGGATGATCTGCTCTACTGCAAGGATCTGGGTCTCCTGACACTTCAGCCCCGGATCGAGGCGGCCAACCCCATCTATCGGGAGGTGCTGATCCGTCTCCTGACCCAATCCCGGCAGCCAGACCTGCCCGAGCGCACCTGGCTTCGCGATGGCAAGCTGGACGTCCACGCGCTGGTGGACAGCTTTTTTGTGTGGTGGCGTCGTCATGCGGATGTCCTTCGCGCACGCGATACGACGCCCTACCGGGAGGCGGTGCCCCAGATTGTCTTTATGGCCTGGGTGCAAAAAGTGGTCAATGGGGGCGGCGAGGTGGGCCGGGAATTTGCCCTTGGACGCGGCCGTATCGATGTGTTGATCCACTTTGCGGGCGAGATCCATACTTTTGAGCTGAAGCGGGTGACCGACCACGACGGTCTGGAGACGGTGCGCGAAGAGGGCATCGCCCAGGCGCTGGGCTATCTGGACCGTCTGGGGACTTCTGAGGGGTGGATCCTCATTTTTGATGAGCGTACACGGAGCTGGGAGGAGAAATTGTGGAAGGAGGAGCTGGAGGTGGAGGGGAAGAAGCTGCATTTGCGCGGGGGTTGAAAAAATACAAGAGGACGCCGCAGCGCCCTCTTTTCTTCATCCCTTCCGCAAAGTGCGACTCAACCCACGATCACCGTCCGCACCGCCGCTTCGGCCCAGTCCAGCACTTCGTTGGGCGCGATACCCAGCGCAAACATCAACACACAGGCGATGATCACGCTGCCAGAAACCCAGATGTTCGGGTGGATGTGCGGGTGGCCTTCCTTCATGTACATATACACCATCGGCCGCAGGTAGTAGTAGACCCCGACAGCGGCCGACAGCGCGCCCACAATGGCCAGCCCGGTGTAGCCGGACTGCACCGTGGCGGCGAACAGGTAGAACTTGCCCACAAAGCCCATCGTAGGCGGGATTCCGGCCAGCGACAGCAGGCAGATGGACATCCCCGCAGCCAGCCAGGGGTTGGAGTGACCGAGCCCGGAGAGCCGGGAAATGTCGGTGTCGTCCGACCCATTCTTGACCAGCAGCGTCAGGATGGCGAAGGTGCCCGCACTCATGATGGTGTAGGTCAGCGCGTAGAACAATAAGCCACCCAGGGCTTCGCGACCGGCGGCACCCTCGTTGCCCACCGAGGCCAGCATCATCAACATGTAGCCGGCATGGGCGATGGAAGAGTATGCCAGGATACGCTTCAGGTCGTTCTGCACCAGCGCGCCCAGGTTGCCGATCAGCATGGTGGCGGCGGCCATAAACCACAGTGCTCCTTCCCAGTTCGCCGCTCCGGCACCCATGTAGCCCAGGATGATCCGGCCCAGCGCCGCAAAAGAGGCGGCCTTTACGCCGGTTGACATCAGCGAGGTGACGGCGGTCGGAGCGCCCTGGTACACGTCGGGCACGTACATATGGAAGGGCACCGCGCCCACCTTGAAGCCGAAGCCCGCGAGCACCAGCGCGCCGCCCACCATCACCAGCGGTCCAGGCTCGCCCGCCGCAAGGGTGTGCGCCAATGCAGGGAGGCTCGTGGATCCGGATGCGCCGTACAAAAGTGCGATCCCGTACAGCAGCAGCCCAGAGGCGAAGGCGCCGAGGATAAAATACTTGAAGCCACTTTCGACACTGCGAGGATCCGAGCGCTTGATCGCACACAGGATGTACATCGACAGTGACATCACTTCGATGGAGATGAACACCATCATCAGGTCGTTGGCCAGCGCCATCAGGTTCATCCCGAACAGCCCGAACAACACCAGTGCGTAGTATTCCCCCACCCGGATTTTTAAGGCTTCCAGGTACTCGTGGCTGACCAGCAGGGCAAAAAAGCCCGCGAGCAAACCTACACCCTGAAAACCCAGTCCGTAGTGGTCAAAGCGCAACATCCCATAAAAGATCTCCTGCGCCTGGTTGGCCTGTCCCCATACGACCACCGTCAGCAGCATCGCGACGCCGGTCAGCAGCATGGACAACAGCCGCAGCGATCCCTGGTTCTGAGGCCGCACAATGGCCTCGAACAGGATCAGGAACATCGCCCCGGCGAACAGCACCAGGGAGGGAGAAACCAGGAAGAGCCAGTTGGCAAGATCCGTACCCACAGCTCACTCTCCCTTCTGCTCGGCGTCCGTCAACCAGCCGGGAATCCCGGTGCTGGCGTAGGGGCTCTGGTCATAGTGTGCCTCGATCCGGCCCAACAGGGCCTCGACCGAGGGGTTGATGCGGTCCAGGAAGGGCTGCGGAAACAGCCCCATGATGAAGATCAGCGCGACCAGCGGCAGCAGGTAGGCCCACTCCCTCGGGTTCAGGTCCTTCAACGTCTGGTTTTCATGGTTGCTAAGCGGTCCGAACATCATCCGCTGGTAGGCCCACAGCATGTAGGCGGCCCCGAAGATAACGCCCGTGGTCGCCAGTACCGTGGGCAGCGGTGCATACTTGAACGCACCTAGCAGAATCAGGAACTCGCCGACAAAGCCGTTAAGGCCCGGAAGTCCGATGCTGCTGAAGGTGACGATCATAAACACCACCGCAAAGCCGGGCACCACGGCGGAGAGCCCGCCGTAGTCGGCAATTGCGCGGGTGTGCCGACGTTCGTACAGGACGCCCACCAGGAGGAACAGTGCGCCGGTGCTGACCCCGTGGTTCAACATCTGATACACCGAACCGCCCATTCCCGGCTCGGTGAAGGCGAACAAGCCCAGCATCACCGCGCCCATGTGGCTGACGGAAGAGTAGGCCACCAGCTTTTTGATGTCGTCCTGCACCAGCGCCACCAAGGCGCCGTAGACCACGGCGATGGCCGACAAGCCCACGATGACGGGGCCCCACTCGATGGCGGCGGCGGGAAACAGGGGGATTGCAAAGCGGTAGAATCCGTAGGTGCCCATCTTGAGCATCACGCCCGCCAGCACCACCGAGCCGCCCGTGGGCGCCTCCACGTGGGCATCGGGCAGCCAGGTATGCAGCGGGAACAGCGGCACCTTGATGGCAAAGGCCAGCGCGAAGGCGGCAAACATCCAGTACTGGGCGCCAAAGGGTACCTGCTCGGCCACACTCAACAGGTCGAACAGATCCGTGCTCCATGCGTGGTGCACTTCGTAGTACTTGGCGTACAACGCGATCATCGCCACCAGCATGAGCAGCGAGCCCACAACCGTGTAGATGAAGAATTTGACCGCTGCGTAGATGCGTCGTTCTCCGCCCCAGACTCCGATCAGGAAGTACATGGGGATGAGCACCAGCTCCCAGAACAAGTAGAAGACGAATGTATCCAGGGCTACAAAGGTGCCGATCATGGCGCCTTCAAGCACCAGCATCAGGGCCATGTAGCCCTTGTGCCCCTTCTCCACCCCCGAGAAGCCCGCCAGCACGATGATGGGGGTGAGGATGGTGGTGAGCAGAATGAGCAGCAGGCTCACCCCGTCAATGCCCAGGTGGTAGCTGACCCCGAAGGCGTCGATCCAGGGCAGCTTCTCTTCGAGCTGAAACTGAGGCGCCTTGGGGCCGATGTCGTACAAAAACCACAGCGGCACCGACACCGCCAGCGTCACCAGGCTCACCGCCAGGGCGGAGAGCCGGGCCATACTGGACGGCAGGGCTGCTACCAGCAGGCCGCCGAGGATGGGGAGGAAAGTGACCAGTGACAACCAGGGCATGTTCCCCTCAACTCAGGGCGTAGACGAGCACAAAGAGTGCCGCCCCGCAGGCAATGCTGATTGCGTAGACCTGGATCTTCCCGCGTCCGACGGCACCGTGGGCTTCCCCGGCGGTGGTGGCGGCGGCGGCCGATCCGTTGACCGCACCGTCGATGAGCTGAGCATCCACCACACTCCACAGCAGCTGCCGGGAGAAGAGGTAGATGGGCGTCAACAGGGTGGCCTCGTAGACCTCATCCACGAACCACTTGTTGAGCGAGCCGACGTAGAGCAGCTTGAGGCGCTCGGCGATCTCGGCAGGCTTGTGCGGGTTCAGGATGTAGAGGTAGTAGGCGGCGCCCACCGATGCAGCCACCCCGACCAGGGTGAGGCCCATCAGCGGGAATTCCAGGGCGCTCTCCGCGAAGGGCGCCTTGGCCTCGGAGCCTTCAAAGACCGGCCCGAGGAAGTGGTGCAGCCAGCCGTGCTCCGCCGCCCAGTGGGGCAGGTTCATCGCGCCGCCCACCAGGGAGAGCAACGCGAGGACCATCAGCGGGCCGGTGAGGATGATCGGCGACTCATGCGGCTTGTGGTCGTGGTGACCATGACCATGGTCATCGTGGTGCGCGTGATCGTCATGGTGGCCATGCCCGCCCCGGTATTCTCCGAAGAAGGTCATAAATACCAGCCGGCTCATGTAGAAAGCGGTCATCAGCGCGGTGGTGAAAGCCAGCGCCCAGAGCACCTTCGGCATCACATGGCCCAGCGGCAGCTCCGCAAAGAGCTCGGTGGTGAAGGTGAGCCAGAGGATCTCGTCCTTGGAGAAGAAGCCCGAGGTGCCGGGAACCCCGATGATCGCCACCCAGCCACACATAAAGGTGGCGAAGGTGATGGGCATATATTTGCGCAGTCCGCCCATCTTCCGCATGTCCTGCTCGTGGTGCAGGGCGTGGATGATGGAGCCGGAGCCCAGGAACATCAGCGCCTTGAAGAAGGCGTGGGTGATGACGTGGAAGAAGCCGCCCACGAAGCTGCCGACACCGACGCCCAGAAACATAAAGCCAAGCTGGGAGACCGTGGAGTAGGCCAGCACCTTCTTGATGTCGTTCTGGGTCATCGCGATGG
>CAITDR010000671.1 GCA_903891165.1 uncultured Pseudomonadota bacterium | reverse complement strand
CCGATGAGTGTGATGGCATCGAGGAGTACGACAACGCACTCCCCACTTGGTGGCTCGGCCTCTTCATCGTCTGTGTGATCTTTGCGGCGGTGTATGTGCCCTATATGCACTACGTCGTCGGGTGGACACAGGCCGGAGAGTACGATGCGGAAGTGGCCGCAGCCAAGGAGCTGTACAAGCAGCCCGAGGCCGGTAGTGTGGCAATCGTCAGCACCCCCGAGGCACTGGCCAAGGGCAAAGAGGTGTACACCAGCACCTGTGTGGCCTGCCACGGCCCCGAGCTGAAGGGCGGCATCGGCCCGGACCTCACGGACGCCACGTGGATCCACGGCGGTAAACCTGAGGAGATCGCCAAGACCATCACGGAAGGTGTGCTTGACAAGGGGATGCCCACCTGGGGACCGGTGCTTGGCCCGGAAAAGGTGGCGGCCGTGGCGGCCTATATCCACAGTGCTGGGGGCGGTCAGTAGACCTCGCTTCCAAGATGGCCGATCGAAAAAGCCTCCCCGCAGGGATGTTTTTTTGTGGGACCGCCTCCTCCTCTCCTCCCCCTCTCCCACAACTTGTTTCAAAATGTTTCAATCGTGTTTCAACGATGAAACAAAATTGCAGGGCTTCCTCCATGATCTCTGCCCCCGTTTCCCGGGTGTGCCCATGGGCGAGGCCGGCGTGTCTTTCCCACCAAGCCACCTGTGCACTTCCACACAGGTGCGGGCAAAGAGGGGAGAAAGAAGCGCCTTTTCGGGTCGGTCAGGCTACCGATGGACCTCCTTGAGGTTGGCACGGTCTTTGCTTAGGTGGTGATCCTCGCCAGAAGGCGATGGCTCTCCAAGGGACATCATGGCAACGCAGCAGGCTCCCCGAATCCCAAATCCCGATGTTCCGATCGGCTTTTTGGGTGCGGTGCGGCAGTGGGTCTATCCGGCGAAGGTCAGCGGACGTTTTCAACGTGTCCACCGAATCCTCGGCTATCTTCAGCTGGTTCTTTTTTTCGTGCTTCCCTGGGTCAAATTCCACGGGCACCCCGCCTTTCTTCTGGACATCGACAGCCGCCATTTGTACGTATTTGGATCGATGTTTACCGCCACCGACACCGTCCTGGTTGTACTTTCGCTCCTCTTTGGCGCCTTCTCCTTGTTTTTCTTCACGGCGCTCTTCGGACGGCTGTGGTGTGGCTATGCCTGCCCGCAGACGGTCTTTTTGGAAGAGCTGATCCGGCCCATCGAGTCGTTGATCGAAGGAGACCGGGGGGCCCGGATGATGCGCGATGTGCGCGGCCGTTGGACTCCGGACTGGATCTGGCGGAAGGTGGCTAAATGGGTAGCTTTTACCGTGGTGGCAGTCGTGACTGCAGGGAGCTTTGTCAGCTACTTTGTGCCCGCGATGGAGCTGTGGACGGCCCAGGGCAGCGCCGCCGCGTACGGCAGCATGAGCTTTTTTTCGGCGATCATGCTGGCGGACTTCGGGTGGTTTCGGGAGCAGTTCTGCAACTACCTTTGTCCCTACGCCCGCTTCCAGGGGGCCCTCACCGACGATCAGACCCTGGTGATCGCCTACGATCTGCAGCGGGGGGAGCCGCGGGGCACGAGTCGCCGGAAGGGCGAGCAGCCCACCGGGGCCTGTATCGACTGCAAAAAATGTACCAATGTATGTCCGGCGGGCATTGACATCCGCAATGGCTTTCAGCTGGAATGTGTAAACTGCGCCCGCTGCGTGGATGCCTGTGAAGGGGTGATGGCGAAGCTGGGGCAGCCGTCGCTGGTCGCCTACACCACCATTGCGGAGAGTCAGGGCCGGAAAGTCAAGTGGGTCCGTCCGCGTACCGTCGTCTATGCGGCGATCCTCTGTGCAGTGTTGGCGGGCTTTGGCGTCGCCCTCTCCAGTCACCACTTGATCTATGCAAACGTAAATCGTGCACCGGGTTCACTGTTCACGGTGGACAACGATGGCTGGATCCGCAACACCTTTCTGGTGCGGATTACCAACAACCATGTGGACAAGGCGGCCGACGAGAAATTCCGTATTGAAGTCGAGGGTTTACCTGAGGGAGCGGACGTACGCACCATCGAGGTCTCCATCGCCCCGGAGCAGACGGTGACCGTGCCGCTGATTGTGCGGATCCCTCCGGATAGCAAGGTGCCGCGTACCCTGCCCTTCGAGGTCAAAATCGTCGGTGCAACCGACGAAGTGGAAGTAGACACCACCTTTAAAAGCGAGCAGGCTCTCTGATGGAAAGCACCCCTGAAAAACCCGGCCGCAATTGGTGGGGTCCTGGCCTTATCATCGGCTTCATCCTGATGTTTGTTATCAACGGCGCTCGCTTCTGGTTTGCGATTGTCAATGCCGACGAGATCGTTCCCTCCTACAAGACGGAAGCCCGGTGATGGAGGAGGAAGCAGCCAGCGGATTGCCTTGTTGTGCGCACTGCGGCGCAGCGATGGAGGCGTCGCTCGGCCGCTACTGCTGCCACGGCTGCGAGACGGCGGCGGCCATCATCTCCGGTGCCGGCCTGGACCGCTACTATACCGAGCGGGAGGCACTGCCGCCGCGTCCGGGGGCGCCGGTCCAGGGCTGGTCCTCGGTGCTGCCCGAGCGGCTGCCCGATGGGCACTGTAGCCTGCGCCTGCAGATCGATGGGATGACCTGCGCTTCCTGTGTGTGGGTCACCGAAAAAGTATTGCAGGCTACGGATGGAGTCGAGGAAGCTCAGGTTTCCTATGGGACGGGTCGGGCGACGCTACGTTGGGATCCACAGCGGATCGACCTGGAAAAAATCGCCGCCCGGATTTCGGCGCTGGGCTACCGGCCGCGGCCTTTGGAGGCTGCGCCCACCTGGGACCGGGCGCTGCTCTTGCGTCTGGGGGTGGCTACCTTTGCGGCCATGAACACGATGATGTTGGCAATCAGCGTGTATCTGGGCTGGTGGGAGGGGATGGATCCCCGCTACTCGGCTCTGTTTCGCTGGATCCAACTTTTGTTAGCAACTCCGGTGGCGCTCTGGGCGGCCGGCCCCTTCTTTGCGGCCGCGGCTCAGGGGCTGCGGCACCGGCTGCTGCACATGGATCTGCCGGTCAGTCTTGGGATTGCTGTACTCTACGGACATGGTGTGGTTGCGACGCTTTTGGGCGAAGATGCCTACCTGGACTCGCTGACCATGCTGGTGGCGCTGCTGCTGATGGGGCGGGTGCTGGAGCAGCGGGGGCGCACTCAGGCGGCGGCAGCGGCCGCTTCGTTGGCTGCGGTTCTGCCGTCGGTCGTGCGCCGAGTCACTCCCGATGGTGTGGAGAATATCGCCGCTGAAAAACTGGCGGTGGGGGATGAGATTGTTGTTGCCTCGGGGGAGGAAGTGGGTGCGGATGGGGTGGTGATGAGAGGGGAGGGGAGCCTGCGGATGGCGCTGGTGACCGGCGAGTCGGCCCCCGTGCGGGTGGTGGCCGGGGATCGGGTGGTGGCCGGGGCGGCACTGTTGGAGGGGAACCTGCGGCTGCGGGTGGATGCGGTGGCCGCAGAGTCACTGGTGAGCCGCATGGCAAAAGGATTGTTGCAGGCCGGGGATCGGCCGGTGGAGCCGACGTTGCCGGATCGGGTGGCGCCCTGGTTTACGGCCGCTACCCTGTTGGTGTCCACGCTGACTTTTACTGGCTGGTACCTGACGGGGGGCTTGGAACCTGCACTCCGGGCGACGGTGGCGGTGTTGGTCGTCGCCTGTCCCTGTGCGTTGGCCCTTGCGGCGCCGCTGGCTTCGGCGGCAGGTCTGGGTGCAGCGGCCCGGCGCGGCGTACTTCTCCGCTCCGGTGATGTTCTGCGTCGTCTGGCAGAGGTGAAGGAAGTGGCGTTGGACAAGACGGGGACGCTGACCGGAGAGGAGCTGGAGGTGGAGGAGGCCAGTGATGCCGATCTGCGCATCGCCGCCGCCCTGGAGCGGGAGAGTATCCATCCGGTTGCGCGCGCGTTGGTAGGCGAGGCGATGCGGCGGGGGATTCCGTTGGCCGAGGCCCTGAAGGTACAGGAGGTCGCCGGGGAGGGGATCTCGGGGATCATCGGGGGGAAGCGCTGGGTCCTGGGGAGAGGGGAGCGGGGCGGAGAGCTTTCGCTGCATGCGGACGGCGAAATTCCCCGGCGGCTGCGCCTGAAAGACCGCTTACGGCCGGATGCGGCACCGACCGTGGCGGCCTTGAAGGCCCGCGGGCTTCGGGTGGTGATGCTCTCCGGCGATCACCACGACGTGGCGATGCAGATTGGGAAGGCGGCGGGCGTAGACGAGGTGGTGGCCGAGCTGCGGCCCGAGGGCAAGGCGGCATGGCTGCGAGGGCGGCCCACGCTGTTTGTAGGGGACGGCCTCAACGACGGTCCTGCACTTCGGGCGGCAGCCGTGGGCATTGCGATGGCGAAAGGGGCGGCCTCGTCGCTGATGATCGCCGATGGGGTGGTGGTGACCGAAGCGCTGGGGCCCCTGCTGGCCGGCCTGAGGGCTGCCGAGTATTCACGGGCGGCGGTGCGGGGTAACCTGCGGCGATCGCTGGTCTATAACCTCTGCGCCGTCGCCGCCGCCGCGGCCGGACTGGTAAACCCGCTGGTCGCAGCGCTGCTGATGCCGCTGTCCAGCGGGCTGGTGATCTGGGGAGCCGCCCGCATTGAGCGGCAGCTTGTCAAGGAGAGTGAAGGATGAACGCCATTGTCTTCCTGCTGCCCATCGCCCTGGTGCTGGGCGCCATCTTCGCCTTTCTCTTTCTGAAGGCCGTACGAGCGGGGCAGTTTGACGATCTGGACGATCCGCCGACGCGGATGCTGAAGGACTGAATTCCCGAGTGGGGGGACGGAAAAGTAGATTTGTGTCTCCCCCTTTCGTTTCGTGGCCGCCTTGGATAGAATAGCGTCACGGAGGCGCCATCTTCCCGTCACGGGGAACGGGCGTCGCTGGCTATCGGCCGGAGGTTGAACTCCTTGAGGTGGCAAAAAATATCCTTTCTCCGGCCTCATGCTCAGCCGTGCGGGTCCGTAGAAGGGGGAGGAACGAGGCAGGGATGGGTCGGGAAGAGGAAGCGCTGAACATCGACGAAGCCTGGCTGCAGCAGCGGCGGGCCGAGATCGAGGCTGCGCGCCAGACCCCTGCTCCCGGGCCGGATGCCAGTGAGGAGGAGCGTCAGGCCTACGCGACGGTGACCAGCTTTGTGCGGGAGGCGGCCGAGGCCTTGGCAGGGGTGGAGACCGCGCTGCGGCAGCGACGGATCGAGGAGTCCAAACGCCGGCAGCAGCAGGTGCAGTGGGAGGTGGTGCGGTTACGCCTGCGGAAGAGTGTGAGCCGGCAGAGTGACGATCGTCGGCAGCAGAACAACGCTCTGATGCGGCGGGTTCTACCATCGGACAAGGGGCTGACACAGCGCCTCGGGGAATCGGAGTGGTCGGAGCATCGGCGCTACCTGAGCGGCGCGATTGACACCTTTCGGGGCACCATGCAGCTATTGCCGCCAGAGGAGATCATGGCGGAGAGCCGGATCCTCCTGGATTTTTTCTCTGTCCTCCAGCCACCACGCGCCCAGGATCCCGCGCAGGAGCAGCGTGCCCACATGCAGCTCTCTGATCAGGCCCGCGAGCTACGTAGCTGGAACAGCCAGGCCGAAAAGCAGCTTGCTATGGAAACTATGGCGCAACACGCGCTGGGTGCGACGACGATGGGTGGCGACGAAAACTGAGGGGCTGCCTCAGCTGTCCTGGCTGCTGAGGGCTGCGCGGATGTCCTCCCGGCTGCCCTGGGCGAAGAGGGGGAGGAGAGCGCGGAGCCGCGCGGGATTCTGAAGTGTCAGCAGGCCGCTGCGCAGGTCGGGGTCATCGGTGGAAAAGCGGATACGGTAGAGCTGAAGCAGGCTCTCCTGGATGCCCCGGACCTCTCCAAGGGCTTCCCCTCTCGCTTCCCCGATCGCTTGTTGATGCCGGACCCAGTCCTCGTACATCTGCTGGTAGGGCTGCATCATCGGGCTCTCCTCCTTTTGTTTCAGGTTCAACCCCAGCAAGGGGACAATTCTCTCCGCGGTCTGGTGCTCCCAGCTCTCCTCCGGCAGGGCGGCCAGCTCCCGGCTCGCTTCCCTTAAGGTACGCCCGGATCCCAGGAGGCGCAAGAGCAGCGTATCCCGATCCTTCGGAAGCTCGGATACCACCACCAGCCTGATTCGGTACAGCGGTGCCAGTTCGTAGAAACCCCGGCTCCACCCCGGGACCCGTACCAGTCGTCCCTCCCGGATCAGACTTGTGGGCCGGCCCGCAGAGATCAGGTACATCCACGGGAGATCCGTCTTCAGCCAGCTCTGCATGGCGACCTGCTTCTGTATACACTGAAGCCAGGCGGTGGCTGATGGGGCCTGGTGGTAAAACTCCACCAGGGTGGGGCCGGCGCCCAGGACCAGTCCGAAGATCCCCGGCAACTCGGAGATTCCGTCCGGCTTGTACCAGAAGTCCACCCGCCGTGGGCTCACGACCACCTCTGTCTCCACCCCATAGCTGCCTTTGCCCTCGCAGATCTCCGAGAGGAGCAGCTTCGCCAGCAGGTCGTAGAGGGCGCGGAGGCTCATGTCCCCCCTCTATGGTGGTGAAACAGACGAGCAACCCGACCGGGTTGATTTGGGAAGGATTGGAGTATATCCGTACAGGAACGACAGGACAGGGAAAATGGGAGTTGACGGTCGTGTCGGGTGACAACCGGACTATGTATTCCAAAATACAAATCTAATTTCGGGGCGATATATGCAGATTCTGGGCATGTTCAGCGATCCATGCCTCGGCACAGGGGCCGCCACAGTCGGGTGCGACCCTCTTCGCCAATCGGGCCAGTTCAAAAGCCGCTTTCAGCTCGGTGTTGGCCCGCTCCGGATGCCCGGCCTCCGCGAGGCGGCGGGCATGGAGCAGGGTCACCCACAACCGCAGCTCCGGCGTCGCAGAGGACCAAACTGGCAGCTCCGCCTCCAACTCCTCCAAGCTCAAAAACTCCAACCGCCGCGCCTTCAAAGTCTCCGAACCTGGATCATGGCGGATCGCCTCCTCCAGGTCGGCACGCGCCCGCACAAGATCGCCTTCTTCCAGGGCCATGCGCGAAGCGATCACCATCATCCGTGCGCGGGGGGGCGCGTCGTCGTGGGTGTAGATCGTCGTGACTGGAGGGGGAGGGGGCTGCAGTCGGTGCAGGCCGGTACATGCCAGAAGGACTACAAGCCCCGCGACCACAGGTTCTCCGCCGCCGGTTTGATGGGAAGAAGGCCGACCATCAGGCAGAGGACCCCGGCAAAACCGATGGGAAGGGCGCCCCACCACCAGGCCTGCCCCCAGCGCCAGGACAGGTAGACCCCGATCACCTCAAGGGCGAGGATCAGGCAGGTGAAAGCCAGGGAAAGCACCATATAGAACATCGCCGCCGGAGAGGCTGCGGCCCGTGCGGCCGTGTCGGCCTTGAAGTCCGGCCAGATTGCGCCCATACAAAGCGCCATCGTGGACAACGCAAAGCCAAGGAGGAGCGTCGTGATGGCCTCCAAGACGATCAGGAAGGTGGAGGCTCCCAACAACAATCCACTGCCGACGACCACGACCTCACCCACGATCAGCATCGGCCCCAAGCCCAGCACCGACTTGGCCCAGAGCCAGCGTGTCGGATCGACCGGGGCAGAGCGCACAATCCACCATCCTCGCCCCTCGCGGCTCACCGCCGTAAATTGAAAGCGCGCAGCGATGGCCGACATCACAAAGCCGCCCATCCCCAGGTTCACAAAGGCGATGCCCTCTGAAATCCAGCGGCGGATGTTCCCGGAAAAATTATCGACCGGCAACGACGAGATGCTGATCAGATACACCGCACAGAGCCCGATCAACATAAAAATCTGCGACCACTGGGCCGGGTCCCGTACAAAAACCCGAAGCTCCTT
>CAITDR010000670.1 GCA_903891165.1 uncultured Pseudomonadota bacterium | reverse complement strand
TCTGGCGAGGACGAGGCCGACCTCAAACTCGGCCTGATCAACGTCTCCAGCCCCATCGGCCGCGCGCTGATCGGGAAGGAGGAGGGCGACACCGCCGAGGTCCAGGCCCCCGGTGGCCTGCGTCGCTACGAGATCGTGGCGGTTCGCTACGCCTGATTCGTCCCTTGAAGCCCCTGGACCGCCTCGGCCTGCTGGCCGCCGCCCTCTGGTGGGGCAGCCTCACAGCCGTCGGCGCGTGGGTCGTGCCCCTGCTGTTTGCCCACCTGTCCACGCCGGCGCTGGCCGGTGGAATGGCGGCCCGTCTGTTTGCCGCCCAAACCTGGGTGGCCCTGGGCTGCGGCTTGGTGCTGCTGATGGTGTCGCGCCCTCGGGGCCAGGCCCCGCGCATGGACTGGGCGGGCGGGGCGCTGCCCTGGCTGCTGGCGGGCCTGCTGGCGGCTTTGCTGCTGGAGTTTGGGGTGGCCCCGCGCATCGTGGCGCGCGAAAACCTGAAGCTGTGGCACGCCGTCGGCAGCGGCCTGTACCTGCTGCAATGGGCTTGCGCCGGTGCCGTGCTTTACAAGCTGGCAGGCCTCAGGTCAGCCGACCCTTCTTGACCGATTTTTGCTTGGGCTTGGCCCGTTTGACCTGGCCGCCGGGGGTGAGGCGCTGGTTGCCCAGCACCCGCAGGGTCTTGACCTCGGGCCGCTGGCCGCCGCGCTTGCTGTATTTCAGGACCTTGATGTCGCGGGGGCCGGCCTTGCGGTCTTCGTCGGCCTCGGCGCGGGCCTTGGGCGGCTTGGGCCGCCACATCACCAGCAGCTTGCCAATGTGCTGGATGGGAGCGGCGCCGAGTTGGTCGGTCAGTTGCAGGTAGATGGCTTCGCGGGCGGCGCGGTCGTCGCCCAGCACCCGCACCTTGATCAGGCCGTGGGCATTGAGGGCGGCGTCGACCTCTTTTTGCACCGCCGGCGTGAGGCCGTCGTTGCCGATCATGACGACGGGATCGAGGTGGTGGGCCTCGGCGCGGTGCACCTTGCGCTCGGCGATGGACAATTCAATAGCGGACATGGGCCGTATTATCTCCGCATAGGAAAGAGTGCATGAAGGTCAAGACCAAGAGCAAAAAGGTGAACAAGGCGTGGTTGAACGACCACATCAACGATCCGTATGTGAAGCTCGCCCAGAGGGAGGGCTACCGCGCACGCGCCGCCTACAAGCTCAAGGAGATCGATGAGACTTTGGG
Source organism: uncultured Pseudomonadota bacterium (assembly GCA_903891165.1). Classification (GTDB taxonomy): domain Bacteria; phylum Myxococcota_A; class UBA796; order UBA796; family SXON01; genus CAITDR01. Next base: position 3,800 of record CAITDR010000670.1, on the reverse strand, counting down.
CCTGATCCGCCCGGGGCATGTGGTGGTGGACCTGGGCTCCACGCCCGGCGCCTGGAGCCAGTATGTGCGCCGGCGCCTGTCCCCCGGCGGGGCTGCCGCCGGCCAGCTCGATGGCGTCATTTTGGCGCTGGACCTTTTGCCCATGGATCCGATCGAGGGGGTGACCTTCCTGCAGGGGGATTTTCGCGAGCCGCCGGTGCTGGCTGGCCTGGAGGCGGCGCTGGCCGGGCGGGTCGTCGACGTGGTGGTGTCCGACATGGCTCCCAACCTCTCGGGTATCGAATCGGCCGACGCCGCCCGCATCAGCCACCTGGTCGAACTGGCCATCGAGTTTTCCCTGGCCCACCTCAAGCCCGAGGGGGCCCTGGTGACCAAGGTCTTCCACGGCAGCGGCTACAGCCAGCTGGTGAAGTTGTTCAAGGAAACCTTCCGGGTGGTCAAGCCGATCAAACCCAAGGCTTCCCGAGACAAGTCCTCCGAGACCTTTCTGGTCGGGATCGGCCCCAAGCGGGTAGCCTGAGCCCCCGCCGGGGTGGGTCCCCCCGGTACCCCTAGGGGCGGGGCGGTTGTCCCCCTTTTGTGTCGCTGCTCTGCTTGAAACGCCTAGAATGGGCTTCACATGGCCCTAGTAGCCCTCTCCCGGAGACCGAGTTGAATAATCAGTGGTTCTCGAAAATTGCCGTCTGGCTGGTGATTGCCCTCGTGCTGTTCACTGTTTTCAAGCAGTTCGACACGCGCGGCGGTGCCGGCGCGAGCGTGATGGGTTATTCCGACTTCCTGGAGGAGGTCAAGAACAAGCGCATCAAGAACGCGGTGATCCAGGAAGGTCAGGGCGGCACCGAGATCGTGGCGGTCACCACCGATGATCGTCGCATCCGCACCACCGCCACCTACCTCGATCGCGGTCTGGTGGGCGACCTGATCGCCAACGGCGTGAAGTTCGACGTCAAGCCCCGCGAAGAAGGCTCCTTGATCATGACCCTCCTGGTCAGCTGGGGGCCGATGCTGCTCCTGATCGGGGTCTGGGTGTACTTCATGCGCCAGATGCAGGGCGGTGGCAAGGGCGGTGCCTTCAGCTTTGGCAAAAGCAAGGCGCGCATGATGGATGAAAGCACCAACCAGGTCACCTTTGCTGATGTCGCGGGTTGCGATGAGGCCAAAGAGGAAGTGAAGGAAGTGGTTGATTTTCTCAAAGACCCGCAAAAATTTCAAAAGTTAGGCGGACGCATTCCTCGCGGAGTACTGATGGTGGGTAATCCTGGTACGGGTAAAACTCTTTTAGCCCGTGCAATTGCAGGAGAGGCTAAGGTTCCGTTCTTCAGTATTTCCGGATCCGATTTTGTAGAGATGTTCGTTGGTGTGGGTGCTGCGCGTGTACGCGACATGTTCGAACAAGCTAAGAAGCAGTCACCCTGCATCATCTTCATCGATGAAATTGATGCGGTTGGTCGTCAACGTGGTGCGGGGATGGGAGGGGGTAATGACGAACGGGAACAGACTCTGAACCAGTTATTGGTTGAGATGGATGGGTTTGAGGCAGCTGTTGGCGTGATTGTGATCGCCGCCACCAACCGCCCAGATGTTCTTGACCCGGCACTATTACGGCCTGGGCGCTTCGACCGGCAGGTGACAGTTCCGCTACCCGATATACGTGGGCGCGAGCAGATACTCAATGTACATATGCGCAAAGTTCCAATTGCACCTGATGTGCGTTCAGAAATTCTTGCGCGTGGTACGCCGGGAATGTCAGGTGCGGATCTCGCTAACCTAGTAAATGAGGCGGCGCTCTTTGCGGCGCGGGGTAGTAAGCGATTGGTAGATATGGAAGACTTTGAACGCGCTAAGGATAAGATTTTCATGGGCGCCGAGAGACGGTCGATGGTGATGCCAGAGCGCGAGCGCCGCAATACGGCCTACCATGAGTCTGGTCACGCAGTGGTGGCTCAGCTTCTTCCGAAAGTTGACCGTGTACATAAAGTTACGATCATTCCACGTGGACGGGCTCTAGGCGTGACAATGCAGCTCCCGACCGAGGACCGCTACAGCATGGACCGAGAAGAGCTCTTGCAGACGATTGCGGTCCTGTTTGGGGGGCGTATTGCTGAAGAGGTATTCATGGGGCAGATGACGACTGGTGCGTCTAATGACTTTGAACGTGCAACGAAGATGGCTCGGAGCATGGTCACCCAGTGGGGCATGTCAGATTCTTTAGGGCCAATGGTCTACGGTGAGAATGAGGGAGAGGTCTTTCTTGGTCGGTCTGTCACGACTCATAAGAACGTGAGCGAAGCCACCATGCAGCAGGTGGATGTAGAGATCCGCCGTATTATTGACCAGCAGTATACGTTGGCACGTAAGTTGATTGAGGAGAATCGCGAAAAGATTGAGGCGATGACCCAGGCATTGCTGGAGTGGGAGACCATAGATTCAGACCAGATCGGTGACATTATGGAGGGACGTGCCCCACGTCCGCCCAAGCCATCTAAAGCGGTGCCGACATCTAAGGATGACGCCCCCCCTGCAGCACCAGCAACACCAACAGCAACTACGACACCAGCACAGGAAGTGTAAGAATCGGCTACAGGTCGTCAGTAGGGAGCAGAAAACAATGCGAGCTTTAATGCTCGCATTGTTTATTTAAGTCATAACTTCTTGTCCTTCGGTTCACAAACTCTTGTCTCTTCAGTGCGGTAAATTTAGCCTTTCTCTACGTCACCCCATCATCATGGGGGTCGTTAATGTCACGCCGGACTCTTTTTCAGATGGTGGACTGTATGCATTGACAGAGAGTGCAATCTGCCATGCCGCACGTTTAATTGAAGAGGGGGCCGGTATGTTGGATATCGGCGGTGAGTCGACCCGCCCTGGCAGCGATCCAGTAAGTGCTGCTGAAGAATTGCGCCGTGTTATCCCGGTGGTGCAGGCTCTGGCCAGTAGAGATATCCCCATTTCAGTAGACACCTCAAAGCCGGAAGTAATGTTTGCAGCGATACAGGCCGGTGCAGTTATGATTAATGATGTCAATGCACTGAGAGCAACAGGTGCGCTAGAAGTAGTTGCGGCAGGAAATGTGGCAGCATGCCTCATGCATATGCAAGGTGAGCCGCACAATATGCAGGCTAACCCCCGCTATCGTGATGATGTGGTGACTGATGTGAAGGATTTTCTGCAGGCACGCTTGAGCGCGGCGCAAGAGGCTGGAATTTCGTTGGAGAGGTTGGTAATTGATCCGGGTTTTGGTTTTGGAAAAACGCTGGAGCACAATCTTGAGCTGCTGCGACATCTTGGCCGTTTTATAGATATGGGCGTGCCAGTTTTGGCGGGGCTATCGCGGAAATCCATGTTAGGAAAGATCACAGGAAACGATGTGGGCGAGCGGGTTCATGCCAGCGTTGCGGCGGCATTGCTAGCGGTAGATAGGGGCGCCAAAATTCTGCGAGTTCATGACGTAAAGGCGACCAGAGATGCGGTGGCGGTTTATAATGCTGTTAACAGTAACCTGTAAATAACGAGAGGTGGCTAGCCGCCGCCGTTTGTCATGCTGTTGACTCTTAACTCTTCGTGGACTCTCAATTGAGCAAGAAATATTTCGGAACTGATGGTATTCGTGGACGCGTGGGAGTCTCTCCCATCACGCCAGATTTCATCATGCACCTCGGCTATGCTGCTGGGAAGGCGCTGACCTCGCCTGACTGGAATCTACCCAAGGGCGAGCGCCCAGCGGTGCTGATTGGTAAAGATACGCGGATATCCGGGTACATGTTGGAGTCAGCATTGGAGGCGGGGCTATCGGCTGCTGG
>CAITDR010000669.1 GCA_903891165.1 uncultured Pseudomonadota bacterium | reverse complement strand
GCTCAGTCCAAAGCAGCGTACACCCTCCGTTTTGCCAGCTCAGAGGCCGCCATGTAGCCCAAGCTGATGACCAGCAACGGCACCAGCAGCCCCCAGGGCAGGGCCACCAGCCCGAAGGGCTGACCCACCGGGGTGTAGATGGCCACAAAGGTGAAGACCACCACCGCCGCGGTAACACCCATCATCAAGGGAGAAGGACGACTCTTCAGCAAGGGCCGTCGGGTACGCACAACCAACAGGATCAGCAGCTCCGTAAATAGAGACTCCATAAACCACCCCGTGCGGAATTGTTCCGGGGTGGCCTTGAGATAGATCAGCACCGCAAATGTGAGCAGATCAAAAAAAGAGCTGATGGACCCCAGAATCAGCATCGAGTTGCGGATCACCCGCACATCCCAACGCCGGGGGCGCTCCAACATCTCCGGATCCACATGGTCATTGCCAATGGTCATGGCCGGAAAGTCGGAGAGGAAGTTGTTGAGGAGGATCTGCTTGGGCAACAGGGGGAGGAAGGGCAGGAATACTGCTGCAACCGCCATACTCAACATATTTCCGAAGTTGGCACTCGTCGTGATGTAAACATATTTGAGAGTATTTTCAAAGGTGCGCCTCCCCTGCTGCACGGCCTCCACCAGCACCTTCAAATTGGGCTCCAGCATCACCAGATCGGCTGCTTCGCGCGCCACATCCACCGCCGACTGTACCGAAATACCCACATCCGCCGCCTGCAGCGCCGGCGCATCGTTGATGCCATCGCCCACATAGCCCACCACATGCCCGGCCTTGCGCAGGGCAAGGATGATCCTCTCCTTTTGCATGGGCTCCACTTCGGCGAACACATCCACATGGCTGGCCCGCTGCACCAGGGCCTCGGGACTGAGCGTCCGCATCTCGACCCCCGTGAGGACCACCGGGTCGGCCAGTCCCACCTGGGCCGCCACCGCGGCGCCCACGGCGGGGTTGTCGCCGGTGATGATCTTCAGGCGAATGCCCAGTGATTTGAGCTGAGCAACGGTCAGCACGCTGTCGGCCCGCGGCGGATCCTCCAACACCAGAAAACCGGAAAACACCAGCTCCGCCTCGTCTTCCCGGCTCACCCGCTCCTGGCCGGGAAAGGCCCGACTTGCCACACCCAGCGTACGCAGTCCCTGCGCCGAGAGGCGCTCAAAAGTGGCGAGCAGCGCCGCACGTTGCTCCTCTATCGGGCGGCGACTGCCGTCGGCCAGCTCCACCTGAGTGCAGATCTCCAGCAGGCTGTTCACCGCCCCCTTGGTGATCAAGAGCCGCTCTCCGCCCACATCGGCCAGCACACTCATCCGTCGTCGTAGAAAATCGTAGGGCAGCTCGTCCAGCTTGTGGACTGAGGCCGGATCCACCGGCAGCCGCTCGCGAATGGCATCGTCAATCGGGTTCACCAGCCCCAGCTCTAAGGCTGCATTCCAGGCGGCAAGTTGTAGTGTTTTCGCCGAAGTATTCCCTTGCACATCCACAGCATCATGGACCCGCGCCCGACCTTCGGTCAGCGTACCGGTCTTGTCCGAACAGAGGATGTCCATACTCCCGAAATTCTCGATCGCCGCCAGACGTTTGACGATGACCTTGGCCTCTGCCATCCGCCGAGCGCCCTGTGCGAGGGTGATCGAAACGATCACCGGGAGTAATTCCGGTACCAGCCCCACCGCCAGCGCCAGCGCAAACAGGAAGGACTCCAGCACCGGGCGGTGTACGAACATATGGAGCGCAAAAATCACCAGCACCAACACCACGGTGATGCGGACGAGCAGATAGCCAAAGTGTTGGACACCCTGCTCAAAATCCGTCGGACGCCGCCGGTCGCCCAGGTGCTGCGCGATGCCGCCGAAGGTGCTGTTTTTTCCGGTGGCCACCACCACGGCCTCGGCCGTTCCGCTGACCACATGGGTACCCATAAACAGGGCAGAACGCCGCTCCGAAGGCGGCGCATCGGCACGGACCTCTCCCTCCTGCTTTTCCACCGGGAAGGACTCCCCGGTGAGTGCCGCCTCGTCCACATGCAGGTCCCGGGAGGCCAGGATCCGCGCATCCGCGCCCACCAGCGCCCCCGCGGAAAGAAGAAGCAGGTCGCCGACGACCACTTCATCGGTGGGAACCTGCACTATCTTGCCACCCCGACGGACAGTGGGTCGCACCTGCACGGTCTTCAACAGCCGCTCGACCGCCCGGGTGGCCTGGTGCTCCTGGTAGAAGCCCAACACCCCACTGAGCAGCACAATCCCCAGGATGATAAAGGCATCTTCCAGCGAGCCCACCGCCAGCGAGATGCCCGCCGCCACCAGCAGCATCAACACCAAGGGGCTGGAAAATTGCCCGATCAACAGGCGAAAAATCCGCATCGATCCACGATCACGGAGGCGACTGTCGCCCGCGTTGACCAGACGACGCGCCGCCTCCTCCTCCGTCAGTCCCTCCGGCGCTCCGCCCACCGACTTCAGAAGTTCTGGTACCGGAACCGACCAAAATGGCTCTTCCATCGCTACCACCGTTCCCTGAGCATAGCCCGTCTGCTCTCCCGCCGGGGGATGCCGGTTCGTCGGCCCTTGACAAAGGATGAACAAGCTGCAAGACTGAGGGAGACTGCAACCGCAGTCACTCCGGAGGTTTCATGAACTGGCGTCCTTCCCCTCGCCCGAAGCCGGGCCCCAAGAGCTGGCGTCCCTCTCCTCGTCCCAAGCCGGGACCCAAGAGCTGGCGTCCTTCTCCCCGTCCTAAGCCGGGTCCCAAGGCCTGATTTTGATGGGCTGCGCGTCGCGACCGCAGCCTTAAAAAGCAGGTCCGGATCTCGCTGAGCCACCCCTCGGGGTGGCTCTCCTCTTTTTGGAGCTTTTATGTCCCTACGCTCCATTTTGAACTTGACGGGTCAAGGGCCCATCCCCTGTACCCAGCTCCACCCCCTGCGCGGGGTGGCCTTTGACCTGCCCACGCCCGATCCCCGCCTGCGCGCGCTGGCCGAAGGGGCGGCCGCCCCCACCGCGCCCCTGGAAAACCTGGTGGGCGCACAACGCGCCTGGGAGGATTGGGCTGAAGGGATGGATTTCCTGGTTCCCGGTAGTCCGGTGTACCGGCAGAAGCGCCTGGAGCGGGACCTGTACTGGCGGCGTTGGGCGCCTTGGGTACCACCCGGAAGCCGTGTCCTGGATCTTGGTGGAGGAATCGGACGTTTTACCCAGCTTCTCTTGGAGCAGGGCTGCACGGTGGAGCTGGTGGACCCCGACCGCGAGAGCCTGCGCCGGGCCGTGTGGCATGCGGCGGGACTTCCCGGCGCCCTGGATGTCCACTGGACCACGGGTGAGCAGCTGCCCGACCTGGCGCCGGTGGATGTGGTGATCGCAGCGGAGGTATTCTGCTATGTGGAAGATCCGTCTCGTACACTGCAGAATCTCCGTCGGGTTTTGAAGCCAGGGGGGCCGCTGCTACTTTCGGTGGAGGCGCGCTGGGGCTGGGCGATGGCGCTGGATGTGGTGCCCGGCAGCCTGGAGACCTGGCTGGGCGACGGGGTGCTCCGGGTCGAGGGGGACCGCTGGGTACGCACCTACAGCCGCGCGGACCTGGAGTCTCTGCTTACCGGCTGGCGCTGGGAAGAATTGACGGCCACCCACTACATCTGCTCCGGTCCCTTTGAAGCCGCCGCGGGAGATTTGGGGATCGCCGAAGTGGAGGCTTTGGAAGCCCGACTACGGACTCACCCAATTGCAGCCCCCCTGCACCGCGCCTGGACAGGCATTGCGGTGTACAATGGCTGAATGCGCGTCGTCATCGTCCAACCACCCCGTAAATACTGGCCCTTCACCTCGGAGGGGGACAACTTCCTCCTGCAGCAGGCCCTGCCCGCCCTGGCGGCGCCACTCCGCGAGGCGGGTATGGAGGTGCAGGTCATCGACTGCATGCCGCTCCATATCGGCTGGCGCAGCCTGGCCGACGAGCTTCGCCGTATCGACCCGGATGTTGTTTGCTCGGGCGAAAATCACGCGTTGTACGCCTCGGAGGCGCTGAAGTTCTTCCGCCTTTGCAAGGAAGTTGTCCCCCGTGCAAAGACCTTTGCGGGCGGCGGCCACTTTACCAACCTGGCCCATCGCTATTGCTACGAGGGCACCCCGATTGATGCGATCTGTATCGGGGAGGGGGAGCTGACGGTGGTAGAGACGGTGAAGGAATGGGCGAAGAAAGACCCGGATCTGTCGAAGGTGGACGGTCTGGCCTATTGGGACGGGGAGAAGATGGCGCGCACCCGGTCACGGCGGCTGGTGCAGGACCTGGACAGCCTCCCCATGCCCGCCTACGATCTGATGCCCATGCATTTGTATGGGAAGAGTCGCTACCTATTTTCGCCGGGTGGAACCACCATCCACCACAGCCGCGGCTGCGTCTCCAAGTGCAGCTTCTGCGCTTGGTGGACCACCATGGCCGACCGCAAATACGACAGCGACGGCAACGCCCAGCTCTCCCCCCGCTGGCGATCCAAGAGTATGGAGCGCACCTTTGAGGAAATCGAGATCCTCTACTACAAGTACGGCAAGCGCAGCTACGTCTGGGTGGACGAGAGCTGGAACATCGACCCCCGCTTCAACGATGCCTTCGCCGAGCGCATGATCAAGAGCGGAATGAAGACCCGCTGGTTCGCTTTTATGCGGGCAGACTGTATTGTACGTGACGAAAAAAAGGGTATTTTGGAAAAGCTGGTGCGGGCTGGGCTTGCCCACATCTTGATCGGCGTTGAACGTGCCGAAGATGACACGCTCACCTCGCTGGATAAGCGCTTCTACACCGGTGGTGTGGCTCAGCAGGCGATCGCGATCTTCAAGGAAAAGTACCCGGAAGTCTTCATCCAAGCCACGTTTATCGTTGGAACCAAGGACGAAAACAACGAGTCCCTCCAGAAGCAGGTTGACCTGGCCAAAAAACTGGATGTGGACTTCCCCGCCTTCCACCCCATTACCCCGGTACCCGGAACGCCCATTTTTGATGACGCACTCAAAAATGGCCACATCACCTACGAAGACTTCGACAACTTCGACTGGCTGACGCCGGCGCTGGACACCAAGTTCATGACCCGCACTGAAATTGCGGCCGCGCTCTACGATATGAACAAACAATTCGTGAACACCAAGTGGCTGCTCCGCGGCCTCACCAGTAAGGTGGACTACAAACGCGATATGTATATGTGGTTCGCCAAGGTTTCGGGTTCGATGGCCATTGATGCGCTGAAAAAGAGGGTGAACCCCCTGAATGTGGGGCACTACCAGCAGCTGGTTACCCCAGAGTGGTACGAGAGCTGAGGAGCCACGGGGCAACGCAGTGCGGAACACATGAACGGCGACAGACCACCGCCCGTTTTCCTCTTCCAAATTGCGGGTAGCTGAGGTATGAGCGCGTTCGGTGTGATTCCCCCGGAGGTGAGGCAGGATGGCGAAGGAGCGGTTCGCGGTCCTGGGGGGCGGGATGGGATCCTTGTCGGCGGTGTTTGCGCTGACAGCGGAACCGGACTGGCAGGATCGCTATGAGATCACCGTCTACCAGCACGGCTGGCGCTTGGGGGGGAAAGGGGCAACCGGCCGCCGGATGGACCACCACGGCCGCATCGAGGAGCACGGCTACCACACCTTGTTCGGCTTCTACGAGAATACCTTTGCGCTGATCCAGGACTGCTACAAGGCCTACGGCCGCGATCCCTCCCTCCCCCTCTCCCAGCCCATCGCCTCAAGTCGGGAGGAAGAGGCCGCCTTTCCGGGTCGCTACGGTCTCCATCGGGAAGGCCGCTTTGTGATGCTCCACCGTATTCCAGTGGGAAGCTGGCATACCTTCTCTATGCACTTTCCCCAGACCTCGGATATGCCCGGCAATGGCACCCCGATGCCGAGTCTCTGGGCCTGCCTGGAAGCGGGCTTGCAGCTGCTCTGTCACTGGCTGGGCTATCGCAAGGGACCAATTACAAAAAAGATATGGAAGATCCTACAGGAAAGTAGTCCGGTGCGCCTGTTCCGGCGCTGGCATATCGGACACCCCCTACGCCTGCTGCGCGGCTGGTACCGCCTGATGGGTGGCAAGCCGGGTATCCGCGTGATGGTGCCGCTGATGCGCCGGATCGTACGGCGAACCTGGGCAAGCCTGGGGCCTACCGTCACCACGGACTGGGAGGCACACTCCTGGTGGACGACCGTCGATTTTATGTGTACCGTCCTGATCGGAATGTGTGAGGACGACGTCTTCCGACGCGGTTTTGATGTGATCGATCATGAGGAGTTCTATAGATGGCTGACCCGTCATGCCACCGTCCCGGAAGGCATGAAGTACACCCTGGGCAGCATCTGGGTACAGGCCGCCTACGACAGCAGCTTCGCCTACCGCGACGGCAACACGACGGCCCCGCCCAGCCCGGAAAAGCCCATGGTGGGCACCCCGACCATGGGGGCCGGCACCATGATTCGTGGCGGTTGGCGCCTGATGTTGACCTACAAAGGCTCGATGGCCTGGATGTTCCAAGCGGGTACCGCAGAGGTGATTTTTGCGCCGCTCTACGAAGTGCTGCGGCGTAGAGGGGTACGCTTCGAGTTCTTCCACCGGGTAGAAGACCTGGAAGTAGGTAAAGATTCTGATGGCCTGAATATCTCCGCCATCCGGATGGTCCAGCAGGCCACCCCCAAAGACCCGGCGGGCTACCGGCCCCTGGTGGATGTCAAGGGGATTCCCTGCTGGCCGGCCGAGCCGCTGTTGGACCAGCTACTGGAGGGGGAGGCGTTGGCGGGCCACAACCTGGAGAGTCACTACGACAACCTCCCCGGAGGACGCCACTTCCGCCTGGAAAAAGGCCGTGATTTTGACAAGGTCATCCTGGGAATCTCCGTCGGTGGCCTGCCGGCCATCACCCGGTCCCTCTCCGAGCGCAGCCCCTCCTGGAAAGCCATGGTTGAAGGTGTCAAAACCGTGCGTACCCAGGCCGCGCAGCTGTGGACAGACCTGTCGCTGGGTACCCTGGGCTGGGGCGGACCGGGCTGCCCGCTCAATGTAGGCTTGCAACCTTTGGATACCCTGGTAGACATGCACCACCTTCTCCCCTGCGAGCAGTGGGGAGACCGTCCTCCCACCTCGGTACACTACCTGTGCAGCGCCATGGCCGAAGATCCGGCGGAACCGTCGGGCGTGGCGCCCGCCTATCCAGAGACACAGACCCAGAAAGTGGTGGAAGAAGTAAAGGATTTGCTGGGGAAGATCCCCCATGTCTGGAAGAATGCCAGCGCGTCGGAGGGCTTCGCCTGGGAGGTGCTCCATGGAGAGGGGGAGGGAGCAGAGCGCCTGAAAAGCCAGTATTTCCGCGCCAATATCGATCCCACCGAGCGCTATGTGCTGAGCGTGCCCGGCAGCACCCACCTGCGCTTGGGTGCGGGCGAGAGTGACTTCCACAACCTGGTTCTGGCCGGGGACTGGACCCGCAATGGCCTGAATGTGGGCTGTATGGAGGCGGCGGTGATGGGGGGCCTGATGGCCGCCCGCGCCATTTCTGGTAGTCCAGCTTACATTCCGGGCGAGTTGGACTGGGATCTCGGGGGAGACGACCCTTCACCAGGGTAGCGCGCTCACCACCATGTAGAAGCCCATCCCCAGCACCACTGCGGCTGAGGCACGGGCGGTCCAAGGCTGACCTTCGAGGCCAGAAAACCACTGCCGCCCCTGGACGGCAAGCAATCCTACGGCCGTCAGCACCCCGGCGAGACCTATTGCAAAAGCGCTGATCATCGCGATGCCCAGCCAGACTTTCCCCAGCGACGCCGCCCCTAAAAGCACCACCAGGGCCAGGGGGCAGGGCAGCAGTCCACCGGTGACCCCCAACAACAGCAGCTCGCGATGGGAGTGCGGGTGTGGATGGTGGTGCTCCGCCCCGGCGCGGCGCCAGAGCCGGGCCCCGATGCCCATCACCACCAACCCACCCATCGCACCCAGATAGGGGTAGAGGCCGGGTGCAGAGAGAGGAAGCAGGCTGATCATCAGCCCACCCAGGATCAGGACCGAAGCCATATGCGTCAGGACGACCGTAAGACCCAGCAGCAGCGCATGCTGCATGGTGGCTTTGCTACCCACCAGGTAGCTTGCTACAAGGCTTTTTCCATGTCCCGGCGCCAGAGCGTGGGCGATTCCTAACAACAACGCCGTGCCGATGCCAGCTCCCCCGGCCAGCACCGGAAGCTTCGGCTCCAGGTGCAAGGTGGCCTTTTCCACTTCCGGCCCGCCGAGAAAGGGCAGCGTGGTACTGCCGATAATACCCGGTGGATCACTACTTTCCACATCACCTACACTACGTAGCTCCCGATGCCCAGGCAGACCGGGGTAGTTGTGATCCTCTACCTGAAGGTCACCTTCAGGACGGGCCGCTTCGTAGACACAGCTAAGCCACAGCCGCGAAAGCTCAGCCTCTCCCCTACTTTCCTGCGACATACATCCCTGAGAATGCAACAACACCGGACCCGCCGGGCTCTGCAACCGCAGCCCAGCGGCCAGGGCGACCGCCTGGCTCTGCTCCCAGCTTTCTGTCCCCACGCGACGACGTTCGCCAAGCACGGGAAGTGCCGAAAGCTCCGCGTAGTCGGCGGTATAGTGCAACCGAAGCCGCTCCGCCTGCACTTCGACCACCACCGACCGATCGACGGCATAGTAGCCCATGGGATGGGCATACAACAGCGGCAGCCACAGCAGAAACATCGGGCTGGCGGCTAACCGATCCGGCCGGGTTCAGCTTCCCGCAGAGGGGTAGCGCACACCGGTCACCACGACCTCCCGACGGCCTTTGGGCGTTTCAAAGACGACGGCATCACCGATGTTTTTTCCCAAAAGAGCCCTTCCCAAGGGCGACACATAGGAGATGATCCTCTTGTCGGTGTCCACCTCGTCTTCCCCCAGGATGGTCCACTCCTGGGTCTGGCCCTCCTCGTCCTCGATGGTGACGATGGCGCCAAAACGCACGATGGTCCCCGTGAACTTGGAGGGGTCCACCGGCTCCAGGTCTTCCAGCCGCTTCTGCAGGAAATAGAGGCGCTTGTCGATCTCGCGCAGCCGCTTTTTTCCATAGAGATATTCGCTATTTTCGGAACGATCTCCCAGCGACGCCGCGTAGGAGACTTCGGAGGTGATCCGGGGGCGCTCGGTGTGCAGCAGCCACCGGTACTCCTCGATGATCTTCTGGTGCCCATGGCTGGAGATGTAGATCGGCATCCCCTCCCCCTATTGCGGTTGGGGCGGGGACGCTTCCCCCTCAGGAGCGCGCCGCCCGCAGCCTCGGTAGCACCCCATCCACCAGCTCGGCCACCCGGCGCGCCAGATCGGGCACCGCGGTGTTCTCGAACAGCCGTGGCCGCTGGATGGCGCCGACCGCCCATAGACCGGGCACCACCGCACCGTCGGCAGACCGCACCGCTCCCCCCTCCTCCGTCCAGATCCCCAGCCCCTGATCATCCCGCTGCACCAGTCCGCGCCGCCGCAGCGCCGCCCACAGCCCGCCCTGGCGATCCACATCCGACTCGTTGCCAGTGGCCACCAGGATCCGATCCACCCGTCGCTCCACCCCGTCCTGCCCCCACAGATAGAGCCCCTCGGGCGCGGCACGGCTGCCTACCAGCTCGCCCGCCTCCGTCCGCAGCCAGCCCTCCGCCTCCCAGCGCCGCAGGGCATCGAGGCTCTGCGGCGGGGCGCGGTGCCGATGTACCTCCCACTCCACACGGTACTCGCTCAAAAAGCGGTCCCTTTCCGACGAATCCAGGGTGGCCCACAGCCGATTCACCTGGGGCCGGATCGCCCCAAAAACCACCTGCCAGGGCACCTCGGGGCGGCTCTCCACCTGCTGCCGCACCCACCCGGCCAGACCTTCGGCGGTCTTTGGGGCATTTGCCACGTCCAACACCAGCTTCGGACCCCTCCAGCTCTCCGGCAGATGCGCCTTCGGCCACCAGCCATGCCGCGACCGCGCCACCACCGGACCCCGATGGCCCTGCCGCCGCAGCGACGAGATCAGGTCCAGCGAGCTGAGCCCGGTCCCCAGCACCAGTACAGAAGCATCCGTCGGGATAGACCGGACCAAATCAGGCGCCCAGACATCCTCGATCAACCGACTCTCTCCCCGGATCGCCTCCAGCGCCCGCGGCAGGCGCACCGGCCCCACACCCGTCGCCAGCACCACCTGCTCTGCGGCGACGGATTTTCCACTTGTCAGTTGAACTTTCCAGCCTGTACCATCGGAAAGAACATCCTCCGCCTCTCCACGAAGGATCCGCACCCGGCCGCCGCGCTGATCGAGCTGCTGCGCAAAGCGCGCCAGCACATAGTCCCCATAGAGCCGCCGTGAGACAAAACGCTCGGGAGGCACTCCCTTGCCATGGTCCTCCAGATAGTTCAGGAAGTCCCGAGGATTCTCTGGATCGATGGACATATCGGAGGCGGGCACATTCAGGATATGTTCCGGGTCAAAGGTACCATAGGCCACCCCCCGCCCCACATCGGGGCCTCGTTCGATGATGGTCACCCGAAGATCAGCTTCACCCGTTGCTAACAGCCGGGTGGCAATCGTAAGACCGGTCCACCCGCCACCGACGACCACCACCGATCTTCCCTCCTGAACGGCCGGCGCGTCTGCGGGTAGAGGGGGCGCGTAGATGTGTAAGGTTACCAGCGGCTTTTCACCCAGGTTGGCGATCTGGTGGATATCCGCAGGCAGGGCCCGGCCAATATCGCCAGGCTTAAGCACACGATCCCCGCCCTGAAGGCGTAGCTCGGTGGCTTCCCCTGCGATCACCCGGAAGGCGCAGTGGGATGCGCCATGGCTGTGCAGTGCGCTGGACTGGCCAGGAAGCCAGCAGAGCAGCCGGATCTCAAAATTCTCTTGACGCGTCAAGAGCCGTCGAAAATAGCGGTCAGGGGTGAATTGAGCCCAGCCCAAGGAGGAATCCCAGTCGAATTCTCCCTGGAGTACACCCGCAAGGGCGGCCGAGCTGAGGTCCGTGGCGGCAATTTTCGGAAGCAGGGGGCTGTGCATGGCCCCCTCTTAGCAAGAACCATGCCACCGCTACCACACCGACCAATGGGGAGATTCGGCGAGAAGCAGGGGTGGATCACAGATTTTCCGTCACGGGCCCAGCCAGGAACCAGGACGGAGCTTCCGTGACGGAATTTCAGGAACTTCCAGGATGGCCAGCCAGTCTACCAAGGGAAAACGCCGACGATTGACCTGGCATGGATCTTGCTTAGGGCCGCTCCGTTCACCCTTGCCCGGAGTTTCCATGCCCGCCTCATGTACATCCACCCTCCATCGCCTTGGGAGTCTCCTGCTGGTTGCAGGGCTGCTTCCCGTGCAGGCATGGGCGGATACGCCAAATTGTAGCGACATTTCCGGCGGTGCGCCCATCCTCTACGGTGCCGGTGGCAGCGCCCAGCGGGATCTGGTCGGCAAGATCTCGGTGGTCCTGCAGAACTCCACCACCCACCCGATCTTCCTGGTCTACAAGGACGACGCCGGGGCATGCTCCGGCATCAATGCCCTGGCCAGTCTCTCCGACCCGGTGATCAGCGGCACCGCCACCTACTGGGACAATGCAGGTGCGAAGGCAACCTGCAACCTGGCGTTGGCGGGCGACACCGTGGACTACGCGATCATGGGCAACAGCCCCCTGCTCTGCCCCCTGGTCACCGATCCCAGCCTTGTCGATGGCATTGTGGACCTGACCGGTCCGGTCTCCTCCGTCAACGTGCTGGTCCCCAATGCCTCGACCCAGCAGTCCATCAGCGCCGAGGCTTTGTACCTGGTCTATGGCTTCAACGACGCCGCCGGCATCG
>CAITDR010000668.1 GCA_903891165.1 uncultured Pseudomonadota bacterium | reverse complement strand
CCGACGTTGATCTCCACATTCTTGCGGGTATCCCGCCAGATTTCCCCCGTGGGCGCACCCTGTGTCATGTGGCCTCCAACGGGCGCAGCTCGGCATCCCCGTAGGTCTGAAGATAGTGTCCAAAGGCCCCAAAACAGAGGCTGCGCTGGGCACAGCGCCCGCAGAGGGCGGGCTGCTCGCGCTTGCGCTCGGGGGTCCAAGAATAGATCCCTTCCAACGAAATTTTTCCGGGCAGCGGCACCCACTCCACCGTCACCCTCGGGTTCCAGTGCAGGTCGTTGGAGTACAGCCGCAGCGGTCCCAACACACAAAGCGGCACCCCAAAAAAGCGGAGGATCATCGGACCGGCGGCCTCCACCAGCTGGGGAGCCAGCGCGGAGATTTCTGTAAGCCGCACCGTCAGCCCTGCATAGTTGTCCTCCCCCGCCCCCTCCGGCGTCAGGTTGGAGATCACCTGCAGCTCTGCCCCCTCCGCCCGCACCATTTTTGTCAGCTCGACAAAACGATGGATGTTGCGATTGGTCAGTACCGAGTTCACAAACATGCGAAAACCCGGCTGCTTCCGTGCATTTTCCATCGCACGGGTCACCCGCTCAAAAGAGCCCTTCCGCCGGGTCAGAGCGTCGTGTGTCTCTGCATCCGGTCCATGCAAAGAAAAGAGCGCCTCATCCAAAAAGGGGAGCACTTCCTCGGCAAAATCGGGATCGGAGAGTCTTGTACCGATGGTGCCGATGGAGGTGCGCATGCCCAGCTTCCGGGCCAGGCGCAGGATCTCGGGAAATTGGGGGTGGATCGTCGGTTCTCCACCGGTGAAGTGGACGTGTCGGACCCCCCGCTCGGCTTGCTGCCGCAGCACCGTCGCCACCCGCGCAAAGGTGACCGGAAAGGAATGATAGGCTAACATCCTGTGCTCTTCCGAGCAGAAGACGCACTTTTCCGGGCAGTGGTAGGTGATGTGAAACTCCAGGCGCTCCATCCGCTGGCCGGAGGGGCCGATCCACGGCGGGGCCTGGTGCGTCGCTGTCATGCCGCCTTTCTCTGCTCCCGAAATCGAAAATAGGCCGGATAGAGGCGGTTGCACAGAGCGGTGAGCAGGGCATCCACGGTATCCGTGCTCTCCGCTACCGTCGGCGCCAGACGTGCCCGGATCTGCGCCCCACTCTGCCGCCCCGCCCCCTCGATGGCCTCCCGACGCGGCGGCTGATCCAGGGTGCCCACGGCGGTGTGCCCCCGCAGATCCTCCCAGGTGCCCGCCAGAATCAGGTTGGAAGGATGAATGGTTCCATCCACATCCACCACCATTCCACTGTTAAAAAAGGGCGTTGGCGCGCGGGTATAGAGGTTCCGCAGATACAGATACTCTCTCGACGACCAGGCGCTCAGAAATTCCGCCTCGATCTCCGCAAAAGCCGCCGCCAGCGCCGCAAGCTGCTCCGCTCGCCAGGGCAGATAGTAGCCAGGAAGGATGTTAAAACGCCGGACTCCCAGACTCCGAAGATAGCGGAAGCTCTGCGCCGCCACCTTCGCGGCCGATGGCGCGATGGTCTGGGTGACCACAAAGCGCGGATAGGCCAGAAGCCGAGGCAACGCCTCCAGAATCGCCGCATGGGATGGCCCGGCAGCCCCATCCATCCGCCGTAAACCAGTATGTGTTGCTGCCTCCCCATCCAGGCTTACCGTCAGGATGGTCCGTGGATGGCGTTCCAACAT
>CAITDR010000667.1 GCA_903891165.1 uncultured Pseudomonadota bacterium | reverse complement strand
GCCCCCTGCTCCAGAGCCTGTCGCATCGCGGGCATCATCACCCGCATGGTGTAGGAGGTGGTGATCTCTCCCCCCATAGAATTACCTAGGATCACCGCAGTACGTTCACGATCGAAGCTGCGATCCGAGCCGTAGCCGGCGTCCGCCATCGCGTCGTAGGCGGCCTCCAGGGTGAGCTGCTGCACCGGATCCATGGTGCGGGCCACGGACGGCGGGATACGAAAACGTTTTGGATCAAAGCGAAAATCTTCGATAAAGGCGCCAATCTTGGCGTAAGTGCGGTCGGGCGCGCTGGGGTCCGCATCCCAGTACAGGCGCCAGTCCCAGCGGGAGGTGGGCACCTCGGTGATGGCGGAGTAGCCGGCCAGCAGCTGCTCCCACAGGCGACTGTGCGAAAAAGCGCCCGGAAGGCGGCAACCCATGCCGATCACCGCGATCTTCGGGCGTCCGCTCTCCGGCCTCCCCTCCTCCACTGCAGTGGTAGACGCGGGAAAGGCAGTCGTCGCAACGATGGGAGAAGGGGCCACGGAGACGACGGGACGCAGCCGTTGCTGGTACGCGGCCAGGACCTCTGCCAGCGGACGGCGCGCCAGAGCCGCCGCATGGAGCAGGCCGGCCCCCCCCAGCCAGAGTTGCTCAAAAGCGTCTCCCTCAGCCCACAGGTCCGCGCTCAGGCTTACCGGGTCTTCCCCAGCCAACAGCCGCTGCAGTGCCGGAGCCCCCAGGCTGGCCACCACTTTCAACCCGCGCACGGTGCGGATATCGCTGGCCTTCAGACGTGCAAGACGACGCTCCATGCCCTGGGGTGGGCGTAGCAGGCCCATCAGCACGTCGGAGAGCACCAGACCCACACCTGGCGGCACCTCCTCCTCCGGCGGGTGGGGCCAGTCCAGGAGCACCGACCCGCGTTGGCTCATCCGCCGTACATCCTCCTCCCCCGCCAGACCACCACTCCCCACACCACGGAGGTACAAGCCGGTATAGCCCTCGGGCACCGGCCCTGATACCGTCGCCTCGCGCCAACACTCGCGCCCCGGCAGCGCCGGGCCATCCGCCGCCAGCACCAGCCCATCCCCCCCTGCAAGACCACTATGGCGCACCCGAACGCCAACGCCCGTCGGCAGCGCGGTTTCTTTGGGCGGATGATCAACCACAGGCAGAGCGCCCATCGCAAGCAGCTCAGCGGCAAGGTCCAGGCGGGCCAAGGGAAGCAGCACCAGCAGCCGATGGTTCATCAGGTCTCCGAACCCGCGCTCTTAACGCGCCCTTGCCCTACCGGATTGGCCCGACTCGACCAGAAGTTGACATGCCACTGAATGAATATTCATTCAGCGCGGAGGAAGCAGCGGAGGACGCCTGTTTGCATAAAGTCCGGGCGACCATACCGACCGGCGGCTTTTTATCGCCTCAGGGCTTTGCGGCCTCCGGCGGTGCTACCTCGGGAGTGGGAGCAGGCGCCGCAGGGGGTTCAGCAGCAGGGGGAGGAGCAGCCTCAACCGGCATCGGCGCCCCCGGAGGGGCTTCCACATGGACATGGGGGGCGGGCTGGGGAGCTGCACCGGCCGCGGGGATGCCGTCCACCGAGCTGCCGCCTGTGGGCATGGGCTCGCCTGGGGCCGCTTCGTGGTGTTCGACGGTATTCGGGGCGCCCATGGCCGCCCCGGCGGCACCCGCAGTGTTGTCCGCCACCTCCACATACTCCGCAAACTCTACCGGCAGCTTGAAGATCGCCATCCGATAGCTGTCCGGCATACCGTTGGGGGGCAGACGAAGCGGCTGGCTGGACCAGGGAATCAGCTCCCCGGCCGTCGGCACACCAAAGGGCGCGTTGGCAGGATCTCCACGCACCGCCTCAGAAGTCTCCACCGGGGGACCAAGCACCTTGGAAAGCTCTGTTTTTGCGGTTTCGTAGAGGAAGAAGCCCCGGGAGGTGTCCACCAGCAGGTAGCCACGTTCATGCAGCACTACCCACTGATAGTGACCGGCCTGCGCCCAGGACTCCAGTGCGGGCGTCGCCAGAATCTCGACGTTGGCCGAATCCGGCGCGGTGGAGAGGTTCCTCCACAGGGCGGGCATCTCCCCATCCAGCACATCGGGGCGCGCCTGGAAGCGTAGACGTTTGCCCGCCTCTCCCGCCGTCCCCACCTCTCGCGCAAAAGGGGGCAAAGAACCGGGAGATGCCCAGCTCAGATAGACCTTCTGCTGGTGTACGGTCTGGTAGAAACAGACGATGTCCTGCTGCTGATCCAGCGGCAGCTCGACGATTCCGGTATAGGAAGTCGGATCCAGCTCTTTTCGATAGAAGGCCGGGACCGACATCCGCGTCATCTTGAAGGGCGAACGCCAGGACTCCAGCCGTGCATCCCCCTCGTTGATCGCCCCTCTTCCCAGACGTGCCAAGGGCTGCGCAACCGTCGCCGCCACCACGAAGGGCAAGAGCCAGGCCCGGAAAGAGAGCCGGGAGAGGCCGATGGCCACCAGCGCGACGGAAGCCACCACCACGTAGGAGCCCAGTCGATAGGGCGCGAACATACGCGACATTCCAGGTACCAACTGGAACATCCACACATAGGGCAGGCGCACCACGTAGTCTTCCATGACGCGGGTCACATTCTCGGTATCCCCCGATCCAATGCGGAGAAAAGGCCCCAGACTGCCGAGGTAGAAGAAGCCCCAGATCAACAACCAGCCCCACGAGCGCCGCCGCAGCAGGGCCGGGATCAGACCCAGAAGCAGCACGGTCAGCGGAAGTGCCTCGTTCAACGTGGGATCTACGGGGTAGCTGGCACTCCAGGAGGAGCCGATGGTGCGGTGCAGCGACGCGTGGACATTCTCGGCGTAGGAGGAGGGACGGAGCGGCGCATGAGAGATGGTGTCGTAAGACGGAAAGGGAAGGAAAAAGCTCATTTCTGGTAGAGCCGCCAACCCGGAGCTATGCCCCTGGCTGCTGGACTCGGGCAGCGCATAGGGCAGGATGAAGGGGCCGACCAGCAGCACCATTCCCAGCCCCACCCCGACCAGACCCCGCAGCGTGCCGCGCCGATCCAGGCGCTCCCACTCCACCACCACATGCTTGGCCACCCAGACCATGGAGAAGATGACGGTAAACAGACCGTAGAACCAGTAGAATGCGCTGGCCAAGGCCAGGCAGGCTCCCGCCAACATCCCCGCCCCAGGGTGCGCCGCCGCAAGGCACGATCCAGAAGCGGGGGGTACAGCATGACCCACCACAATAAAGCCTGACGAAGACCACAGGCTTCCACCTCTTGGATGGTCAATGGATTTACGACCGCAAGTACACTTGCCGCAGCTGCCGCCGAAATACTCCCAGAAAAGTAGCGCCCCAGCGCATAACCACAGACCCCGTTCATGGACAATATCAAAAAAATCTTGATATTATAGCTGTACGGAAAGCCGAACCAGTGCTGGAGAGGGTAGGAAAAAGCCAGCACATCCAAAATGTTACCCGTCTCCGGGTAGCGCCCGAGGGCCACAAAATTGCGCCAGGCGGAGAGGGGGTTGATGTCGGCTTCGGAGAGCGCCTCCAGCGACCGGAAGTGCCAGTCATAGCGCCACAACCACCCGCCCAGCTCCCCCGCACCCATCACCGCTTCGTTGCTGTGCTGCACCATGGGCCAGGTGATCAGGAAGGTCGCGGCCACCCCCAACACGGCCGCGAGCAGAAAGCCCAGAATTTCGCGGAGGCGACCATCCATCAGGGTGCCTTATCCGGGCCTAGCAGCGCCGTCTCTTTTTCCGGCGGCTCCAGACGCCAGAGCAGGATGTCGCCCTGGCTCAGGCTCTCCGGTCCCAGCGCCACCCGAAGGATTTCCACACTTTGCTGCCGACGCTCCTGCGGGTAGAGATCGCCATGAAGCACCACATAGCGGAATCCGAGCTTGGCCAGCGATCGACCCGACACCACCAGATCCAGCTCCGGCAACATCGGCGGCAGCCGATCCATCCGGCCAGCCTCCGCGAGCAGGAGCGTGCGAAGAAGTCGGGATCTTCCCAATACTTCCGGGAGCGGCTCGTTCAGACCATAGGGAAGCGGGCGGCCATGCGCCGTCTGATAGTACAGGTAGGAAGCACGTTCCAGATTGGGCACCGTCACCGGCAGGTCGAGCACCGCTCCGGGCACCGGGTCTGCCTTGATCTCCTGATAGATCGCCGGAATTTCTGCGGAAGCCCTGGGAAGTGGCCACACTGCCGGGCTGCCTACCAGCAGCTCCAGCCCCAGTGCCACCCCCGCCAGCCCCTGCCCCCACCGCGGCAGCCGCGCCAGCCCCAGCGCGGCAAGCACCCCCAGCCCCAACTGCACACCCATCACAAATCGAAAGGGGTGGGAAATACGCTCAAAGACCGGAAGTGCATTAAAAAAAGCGAGGAAAGGCAGAGGGATTTTTCGCCCCTCCATCAGCACGTGCGCACCGTTTACATACAAATAAGGCCCTAAGGTCATCACCGTGTAGACGGCCAGCCACAACAGCCAGGGTGCCGCATCCCGCCAACGCCGCAGACGCGCGAGCCCCAGGCCCGCCAACAACAGCAATCCCCAGCCCAGGTAGGTGACAATCAGCAGATCCTCTCCGTGCAACGCCTTCAGATCGGGACTGTAGAACTTTCCAGGATGAAAGAAGGAAACAAAGTCGGTGACGTTATGGGTGATCAGCTGCTTCCAAACGAAATCACGATCACGACTCACCATCGCCCCCTCCCCTCCGAGGGTAGAGGCAAAGCCCAGCAGCACCGGTCCCACCAACAAAAGTCCACCACCACCCGCCAAAATTACCGGAAGTGGCAGGGCCGCCCAGTGGATACGGTCGCGACGCCAGAGTGCCTGGCTCAGAAGCCACAACACCGCGCCCAGGGCCGCAAAAAAGCCGAAATACCAGTTGGCGAGCATCGCAAAAGCACCGGCCAAGGCCGCTTCCAGAGCGCGCCGGGGCGTAGGACGCTCGTACAGGCGCATGACCGCCAGCATGGCCAGGGGCAGACCGAAGGCATTCAGGGTCTCGGAGATGCCGTTGTAGGCCTGGGCCAGCAGGTGCGGGGCAAAAATGTAGGCGATAGCAGCGATATAGGAAACATGATCGCTATGCTCCCCGTCTACCGACCGTACCACATGCCGGGTGAAGGCCCAGGCACAGAAGCCGGAGGCCCAGAAAGAGAGGAAGACCGCCGTATTATAGGCCAGTACCGGCCCGCCCAGCCACTGCAACGGCAGCGTGAGGATCGCACCGAAGGTGTCGATAAAAAAGAGCCTTCCCGGCTGGGGAAAGTTCATCAGGTCGGTGTAGTAGGGCAGGCGCCCTGCGTGCAGCTCCTGTGCCACCCACCAATAGCCCCAGACGTGGTTCCACACGTCGTTCCCAGGGTGGCCCAAGAGCCCGCCGGTGGGATCTGCGACGAAGGGCCAAGTGGCCACCACGCTGAGCAGCGCGCAGATCAGGGCAGGACGAAGCATGGGGGCCAGTATAGCGGCCCCCGTCCCCGTCGCTCAGGCCGCTTCTTCAAAAAGCTGAGCCTTCGGAGCGGTCAGCATGTCGTTGATCACGGCGGCCGTCGCAATGCTGGCCAGCTCGGGATCTCCATATTCATGGAGGAAGTTCTCGTAGAGGGTGTTGATCAGCTCGCCGATGGTGGTGTGAGTCATCTGGCCTCCTCGGGTCTCTCGACCCTTCACGATTCTTATATGCAAGAACCGTGCCAAGGTTGGAGGGCGTACCCAAGCGGGCTCCCTCTCCATGAGGATAGCTTAGTTACCAAGCGGGGCCTCGTCCGTCTCAGGGCGTCAAGAGACGGTCTGGCCCTGTCACGAGGGGTCCCAGCCTGAAACAGCCCCCGTCCGGATTTGGAACAACGTCCGGATTCCCGGACGTTCAGGCGGGGAGGATCCGCTTCAGCAGCGCCGCTTCATCTTCGGTGCAGCTTTCCAGGATCAACCACTCATTTTCGGGGTGGATGCCCACGGCGCAGCCCTTCTCCGGGCAGAAACCGAGGCAGGAAGCACCGTTCACCAGCACCTCGCCCTTCAGTCCCCGCTCCTTCACCGCCGCCTTCAGCCGCTCCCGCAGCTCGATCCCGCCATGGGCACCGCAGGAAGGCTTGTGGAAGGCAGGATCCCGCAGGTTGGTACAGACCAGCACCTGGCGTTGACGGAAGGGAGGCTTGACCGACTTGATGCTCATGGGGGGGTCATAACCGGAAGCGGCGATCTACGCTTCATAGACGGTAGTGCATCATACAAACGCCGCGCGACGGCATCGGCCACGGGGTAGCCTGCGTCGCGCAGACGGATCCGCTCCGGGCTCTCTTCCAGAAAGTCCGCCAAAGAAGCCGGAACTTTTAGAGCAAGACCGGTCAGTTCTTGGTAGCGCGCCCGATCGATGCCGTCGCGATGGCGGAGCATACTCCACAGGTAGTCCCAGGCAGCGAGGGGATGATCGGCCGGCTCAGCCTCCTCTATCGGATCGGCGGCCTCCAGATAACCTCCGATATCCGCCCGGTTTTTGATACGTTGGTGATCCGGCCACCAGCTATGTGCCCCCACCCCCAGGCCCAGCCAGGGGTCGGGAGACCAGTAGTGCTGGTTGTGGACACTTTCGTGCCCGGCTCGTGCAAAATTGCTGACTTCGTAGCGATGGATTCCCTGCGCCGCAAGACGCTGTACGGCGTGATCGTACATCCAGCGCCAGCGATCGTCCTCGGCCCGCTCCAGACACTCGCCGAGCCGCCCAAAGGCCGTTCCTTCCTCCTGAGTCAGCCCGTACAGCGAAACATGCGGCACCGCCAACCGCTCCACCTCCAAAAGCTCCGCCTCCCAGGCGACTTCCGTCTGCCCCGGGCCACCAAAGATCAGGTCGATACTGACGGATCGGAAGCCGACATCCAGCGTTCGCTCCACCACCTCACGGGCCACCCGACTGCCACGCCGTCGCCCCAGGCGCGCGCCAATTTCGGGGAAAAAGCTCTGCACACCCAGAGAAATCCGGGTGATGCCCACCCGCTTCCAGTCGGCCAATAGCTGCGAGGTGACATCTTCGGGGTTGGCCTCGGCGGTGATCTCGGCACCAGGGAGCGGCTGGATCGCCTGGATCAAGCTGTCGAAGGTGGAGAGGGGGCTGCGACTCGGGGTACCCCCACCAAAGTAGAGGCTGTCGGGGGAGCCAACAAAAAGGGGGCGCCGCAGGTGCCACTCGCGGAGCAGCGCATCTTGATAGGCTTCATGCGGCGGATCTTTACGGGCATCCACAACAAAAGCACAGTAGGGACAACGATAGCGGCACCAGGGCAGGTGCACATACAGGCCCCAGGGACGGCTTCGGCTCATGCCGGGCATCTATCCGGAAAGCGGTACCTCGGGGTGGGAACCGGTTACAAGCCGCAGATGGAGAATCCGGGCCGCTGGTGGGAGGAAGAGCTGCAACGTCGGGCCACCGCCCTGCGTGCCGCACGCCTGCGCCTACAGCTTCAGGGTATCGGTCTGGCGCTGTTTGCGGCGCTTCTGTTTATGTTCAGCGTGGAGCTGACCCCGGTGCTGCAGGGCTGGATCAGCGGTAGTATCTGGAAGCTGGGGCAGCTGGCTCTGGTGCTGGCTGGCGCCGCGGGGCTGGGCCAGTGGTGGGAGGACGGAGCTGAGGACAGCCTGCAGGAACGCCTGGATCTAAGCCTGCGTCGCGATGGTTTTGCCGCGGGCGACTATGCGGGCTGTCCCGATGCCCGTCGTCAGGTGGTCGATTGGCTTACCGAACAACTTCGTGCCGATCTCTCCTGGTGGCTGGCGGAGGATGTCGAGCTTCCCTGGCGGCAGATTCGAATGAGCCTGGCGATGGACCTGCACCGTGAGGATGCAACAACGCAGCAAAAACAGGGCGGGATGAGCCTGGGGCTGATGGTTCTGGCGGGGGGGGTGGTACTGCTGCTGCTCTCCACGCTGTTGGCGTACCTGGGGGGATGGAGCCTGCTGCTGCTGGTGTTGGCGGCGGTGTTTCTCCTGCCCAGATTTTTGTAAGGGGTTCCAGAAAATGCGGAGCAAAGACAGGGGGGGGCCAACGGCCCGAGGGGGTCGTACGGGCAGCGGGGGGGCACCGCGTGCGGCGGGCGGGCGGGGGCCACGGGTGGCGACACCCTCCACCAGCCATCCGATGCCGAAGCCGAGCGCAAAAACCAGCCTGGAAGCGCCACGACGCTGGTTCCTGGTGGTGCCGCCAGGGCTGGAGCACGTCGCCCTGGCCGAGCTGAAGGAAGTCGCCGGGGTGGAAGGAGAGCAGAAGCCGGGGGGGGTCTCTTTCCGCACCGGGCTGCTCGCGGGGGCCAGCCTTGTGGACCGCCTGCGGGTGCCCACACGCCTGCTCTTGGAGATCGGGCACGGTCCCGTCCACACCTACGATGAACTGGCGATCTGGGTGCGGAAGTTGCCATTGGCACCGTTCTTGCATGCCACCGCTCCGCTGGAGGTCCACGCCACCTGTGACAACTCGCGCCTCCGCTTCCACGAGATCGCCGAGCGGAAGGTGACCGCCGCCGCCGCCGAGGCCATCAAGGGCCCACGTGTGCCCGAATGGGAGCAGCGCTACAGCCTGACTCAGCGCCTTCAGTTGCGGATTGAGGAGGACCAGGCCACTCTTTCTATCGACGCAGGGGGCGAGCTGCTGCACCGCCGGGGCTGGCGTACTTCGGTTGGCGAGGCGCCCATGCGCGAGAACCTCGCCGCTGCATTGTTGCAGATGGCAGGCTGGGACGGCCAGGAGGCCCTGGTCGATCCCTTTTGCGGCTCTGGAACGATTTTGATAGAAGCTGGCCTTTTGGCGTCTGGGCGCTCTTCCTTCACGCGTACCGACTTTGCATGCCGGGAGTGGCCTGCACTCGTCCGCCAAAAATGGAGCCGGCCTGCGGCAAAAGCGGGGGTCCCCACCCTCTGTGGCTCGGATCGAAACCCGGCGGCGCTCACGGCGGCACGGGACAACGCCGAGCGAGCCGGGGTGGCGGTACGCTGGTCGCGCTTGGATGTACGGGAGGTGGAAGCACCCGCTTCAACCGGACTTCTTCTTTCCAACCCGCCCTACGGAGAGCGGCTGGAGCAGGCTGAGCCTGCCTACCGGGGGCTGGGAGAGCTGATGCGCGGTGCTTTTGCCGGTTGGCGGCTGTTGATCCTGACCCCGGAGCCCCGGCTGGCCCGCATGGTACACCCGGCCATCCGCTGCCTGACCACCTTCTCCAATGGCGGGTTGAAAGTCGGGGCCTGGGCCCTGGGAGATTGAAGCGTCACGGGCACGTCGGACAGCCGTCACCCATCTGACACAGAGAGGGAATAACCAGAGGGCGCCGGAGAATCCGATGCCCCTTCTCGCCCTGATGCTCGCCTGTGGGGGGAATGAAGCCCCTCAGACCAAGACCCCCGCCGCAATTCCGACGATCAAAGTGGATGGTTCCTCGACTGTATTCCCCATTACCGAAGCGGTAGCAGAGGAGTACCGGAAAGCGGGCAAGGCCGCACAGGTAACCGTGGGGGTCTCGGGCACCGGCGGGGGCTTCAAGAAATTCTGTGCAGGCGAAACGGATATTTCCGATGCCTCGCGCCCCATCAAGCCCTCGGAAGTGGAGCTGTGTGGAAAGAACGGGGTGGAGTACATCGAGCTGCCCATCGCCTACGACGGTCTGGCCATCGTGGTGAACCCGAAAAATACATGGCTGACCTCGATTACCACCGAGCAGCTCAAAAAAATCTGGGAGCCTGAGGCCCAGGGCAAGGTGATGAAGTGGTCGGACATCGACCCCACTTGGCCCGCCAAGGAGCTGCGCCTCTACGGTCCCGGGGTGGACTCGGGCACCTACGACTACTTCACCGAAGCCATCAACCACAAAGAGCATGCCAGCCGCGGGGACTTCACCTCTTCGGAAGATGACAATGTTCTGGTACAGGGAATCGCCGGCGACGAAGGGGCCATGGGCTATTTCGGCTTCTCCTACTACGAAGAGAACATGGAGAAGCTCAAGTTGCTCCCCGTGGATGACGGAAAACCGGACAACGGCGCCGGTCCGGTGGTGCTGACTGCGGAGAGCGTCCAGAACGCCACCTACCAGCCACTTTCCCGTCCACTGTTCATCTATGTCAGCAAAAAATCCCTGGAGCGGCCAGAAATCCAGGATTTTGTAAAATACTATCTTGCTGAAGCTGCAAAACTGACGCGCGAGGTGGGCTACATCGCACTGCCTGGTGATGCCTACGGTCGGATGCAGGTACGTTTGGATGGAAAAAAGACTGGTTCCGTCTTTGGAGGCAAGGGCTCCCAGGTCGGGGTGACCCTGGACACGTTGCTTGCTGAGCCCTCGGCAGCGCCCGCCCCGCCCACCCCACCCCCGGTCCCGGCGGCGCCCGAAGTTGCCCCCGCAGCTCCGGCTCCGGAGAAAAAATGAGCACGGAAGGGGCATCCAGCTATGGGGACCTGCCCGCCGTCGCCACCGACAGCCCGGTGGGCGCGCGAAACAGCATGGACCGCCTGTATGCGCCCCCCGCGCTCTCCGAGCGCCTGATCCGTGCCTTTTTGATGTTCTGTGCCGCACTTTCCATTGGCACTACCCTCGGCATCATCGGGGTGCTTTTTGAAGAGACCCGCGCCTTTTTCGCGCAGGTTCCCTTCTCCAGCTTCTTCGGCGACACTCAGTGGACGCCTCTTTTTGCCGAAAAGCACTTCGGGATCTGGCCGCTGGTCGGCGGGACGATGCTCACCACCCTCATCGCCATGGCCGTCGCTTTGCCATTCGGTTTGACTGCGGCGATCTACCTCTCTGAATTTGCGTCTGCAACGGTACGAAAGTGGCTGAAGCCCGCGCTGGAGATCCTCGCGGGGGTGCCCACCGTGGTCTACGGCTACTTCGCACTGACCATGGTCACACCGCTGCTCCAGACGCTCCTGCCTGATCTGGCCGCCTTCAACGTGCTCTCTGCGGGCCTGATGATGGGCATTATGATCCTCCCGGTGATTGCCTCGCTCTCGGAGGATGCCATCTTTGCGGTGCCTTCCTCCCTGCGGGAAGGGGCTTTGGCGCTGGGGGCCACCAAGCTGTCCACCGTGTTCCGCGTGGTGCTTCCCAGTGCCTTTTCCGGCATCGGGGCCGCGACCATTCTCGGCGTTTCCCGTGCGATTGGCGAGACGATGATTGTGGCCATTGCCGCCGGGCAGCAGGCGCGCCTGTCGCTGGATCCCCGCGAGGGCATGCAGACGATGACCGCCTATATCGTGCAGGTGAGTATGGGTGATACACCCACGGGTACCATCGAGTTCCACACCATCTTCGCGGTGGGCATGATGCTCTTCTGCATGACGATGGTACTGAACCTGATCGCCCAGCACCTGCGGGGGCGGGTGCTGAAGGGCAGCCTCTGATGAGCCGCCTGTACACCGTAGATGCCCAAGCAGTGGCCGCCGAGCGGGCTTTTCGGGCGATCGCCATCCTGGCACTGGTGCTACCACTCTGTCTGTTGGCGCTCTTGTTTGGTGGCACCCTTATCGACGGTTTTTCAAGGCTCTCCTTTGACTTTTTGAGCGGCTTTCCTTCCCGACGGCCAGAAGAGGCGGGGATCCTGCCCGCCCTGGCGGGGACCATGGCGCTGATGCTGCTGACGGCAGCCATGGCCATCCCTGTGGGGGTGGGCGCGGCGATCTACCTGGAAGAGTATGCACCACCCGGAAAAATCACCACCTTGATCGAGGTGAATATCCGTAACCTTGCGGGGGTGCCTTCGATCATCTATGGACTCCTGGGGCTGGAGGTTTTTGTACGCAGCCTGCAGATGGATCGGAGCCTGATCGCTGGGGCCTGCACGTTGGCGCTCTTATTGTTACCCATGGTGGTGATGGCATCGCGAGAGGCGCTGCGCACGGTGCCGAGAATGTACCGCGAGGCGGCCTGGGCACTGGGTGCGGAAAAGTGGACCGGTATCCGCAGGGTGGTGCTTCCGATGTGCCTTCCCGGCATCCTGACAGGCGTAATCCTGTCGCTGGCCCGGGCCATAGGCGAGACGGCGCCGCTGATCACCCTGGGGGCACTGACCTACGTCTCCTTCCTTCCCACCTCCCTGAAAAGTGCCTTTACGGCGCTGCCCATCCAGATTTTCAACTGGACCAGCCGCCCGCAGGCAGGCTTTCATGTGGCAGCGGCGGCGGGGATTGTAGTCTTGCTTACAATGATGCTGCTCTTGAACGCCACCGCGATCGTCCTGCGGATGCGCTTGCAGAAGAAGGTGACATGGTAGAGCCACGGATGAAGGTGCAGGGCTTGAAGGCCTGGTTTGGCAGCTCCATTGCCCTGCGAGACATCGACCTGGACATCGCCGACAAGCAGGTGACCGCGATCATCGGCCCCTCCGGCTGCGGAAAATCCACCTTTGTGCGCTGCCTGAACCGGATGCATGAGGTGACGCCGAATGCCCGTGCCGAAGGCAAGGTACTTTTAGATGGAAAAGACATCTATGACCCGGCGGTAAACCCCGTAGCTTTACGACGCTATGTGGGCATGGTCTTTCAGAAGCCCAACCCCTTTCCCACCATGAGCATTCGGGAAAATGTACTTGCGGGCCTCACTTTATTGGGGACCCGCGCCAAGGACGAGTCCGGGCTGGTGGAGCGATCCCTGCGCCAAGCGGCCCTGTGGGAAGAAGTGCGCGGCGGTCTGGATCGGCCGGGCGTCAGCCTCTCCGGTGGGCAACAGCAGCGTTTGTGTATTGCGCGTGCCCTGGCCATGGAGCCGGAGGTGCTCTTGATGGACGAGCCCTGCTCGGCTTTGGATCCCATCGCCACGGCCAAGGTGGAGGAGCTGATCCTGGAGCTGCGCCGCCGCTATACCATCGTGATTGTGACCCACAACATGCAGCAGGCGCAGCGGGTGGCCGATACCACCGCCTTCTTCTATATGGGTAGCCTCGTGGAACATGCAGCTACCACCAAGATTTTCGGCAACCCGACCGAGCGCCGCACCGCCGACTATGTGAGCGGTCGCTTCGGCTGATCTGTCCCCCAAAGTACAAGGCTACTCTTTCTGCTTGCCCGACCATCGATGTATAGATATATATCTATGCGTCAATGGAGAGCGGGTGGAGGAGACACAGATCGTTCGGATCGCCAAGGCATTGGGCGACCCCACCCGCTTTCGGATTCTCTCGGTGATTGCCGAGCAGAAGGAGATCCGCTGCTCAGAGCTGACCGAACGTTTTCCGATCAAGCAGGCCACCGTCTCGCACCATCTGAAGGTGCTGACCGAGGCAGGGCTGATTGAAGCCCGGCACGAGGGCTCCTCTCACTACTTTCGGATCAATCCTTCCAATTTCAACACTTTCGCCACCACCCTCATGGGCGTGGCGATGTACGCGCAAGACTAAAAACCACGGAGCAAAACCCTATGTTCAAGAACGCAGTTCGTTCTCTCCTCGCCTTCTCGCTGCTCAGCAGCGCCGCCTTCGCCGCCGACAGCTACAAGGTGGACGTCGCCCACACCAACTTTCTGTTCAAGGTCAGCCACCTCGGGGTCAGCAACACCTGGGGTCGCTTCAACGACTTTGAGGGCAGCTTCAGCCTGGATCCCAAAGATCCCGCCAAGAGCAGCCTGATCCTGACCATCAAGACCACCTCGGTGGACAGCAACTCCGCCAAGCGCGACGAGCACCTGCGCGGCCCCGACTTCTTCGACGCCAAGACCTTCCCCACCCTGACTTTTGCCGGGAAGACCTATAAAAAGGTGTCGGACACCGTGTGGGAAGTGACCGGCGACGTGACCCTGCACGGCGTCACCAAGCCCCTGACCATCACCCTGACCAAAGTGGGCGAAGGCAGCGATCCCTGGGGCGGCTTCCGCCAGGGCTGGGATGCCAGCTTTACCCTGAAGCGTTCGGACTTCGGCATCACCTATATGCCCGGCGGCATCGGCGAGGACGTGACCATCTACGCCTCTGTCGAAGGCGTCCGCAACTGAGTTTTTAATGATGATCAGCCTGGGGATTCCTCTATTTGTGGTAACCCTGGCTGCTCTTTTGGGAGCCCGGGCGGCGCGCCACTTCCCTCAAGCGCGGGTGGTGGCCGCCTCCCTGGCCGGAATTCTGGCGTTGGGGGCCAGCACCGGCTGGCCGGCCTTTCCGCCCAGCATCCATGCGGATATCCTGGCCTGGGGGCTTCCCTTCCTCGGCCTGATTGAGCTCGCTCCCCTACCCTTTCGTGGCCTGCTGCGAGGCGCGGTGGGCGCGGGTCTGTTGGCCTGGATCCAGAGCCGCACCGGAATCCACTGGCCGAACCTGGCGCTTCTGGGACTTGCAGCCGCTTTTACGCCTGCTCAAGGTCTGGGCTGGAGGGAGCGCACAGAGGGTCTTGCCCTCGGCTTTTTGACCTTGGTCGCCCTCTATGTGGGCGACAGCCTGCGTGTGGGGATGCTGGGCCTCGCGCTGGGCATGGGCGTGGCCGCCGCTGGAGGGGGCAGCCGCGTGTGGATCCCGCTCATTGCCGGAATCGGCAGCCACTACGCCAATCTTTCCGATGATCTGGTGCTGGCCTTGGCGGTACTCGGGGTCAGTGGCCTGAGGTTGCCGGCGGGGTGGCTGGCGGCGTTGGTGATCCTGGTGCAGGGAGCGCAGGCGGAGCGGTTGTAGTGACTCTGAGGGGAGTCACTACAACGTCTCACCAGAGCATTACTGTTGAATCTTCTGCATTCCACCTGCAATCGTCGACGCAACAATCGCAAGGGGATCGTCTGATGCCAGAATAAAGTCCCCCCCGGCCACCTGGAAATCCAGCACGGATCCATAGACAGAAAGCGCAGATTCTACAGGTACCGTGGCTGGCCCACCCGAAACTTCCACATCTTCGGGGGCGGCAACACCGCTGATCCACAGTTCGCCACGTGCAGCAGGCACCACGAACAGCCCACTTTCGACCACTACTTCCACGTTCGCCGGAACCACCATCCAACTTTCGCAGCCGGAAACCTCGCGATTTGCAGGAATGAAGCCAATGATCGGAAAGTTGATCGACGAAACAGCCACCGTCATCGTAACCAACTCTGGCGCCGGTTCCGCTCCGCAGTCAAAAGCGACGCCAATTTCGGATACCGACCTGTCGCCGCCAATGCAGTTATAGGATAGTGCCCCAGTCCAGGAGCCTGCCGCTGCTTCCACCGCCGCTGCGGGGGTGAAAGGGAAGCTCCCCTCCGCAGTGTCTTCGGCGGACGTCAGACCGACTTCTTGCGGAAGCCCGCAAGGACCCACCTTCTGGCTGGAGCAAGCGCCAACGATGATCATCAAATACATTATGGACACCCCCAGCCAACCGTTCTGTCCACCATTGCGGTCGCTGCATTTTCGTCAGCACCAAAAACATGCATGATTTGATAAGCAATCACACAGGCGAGTTTTTTTCGTCCCAGATTTTTGACCTTTCTCGAACATATATATATGTCCTTAGTTTTATCATTCCACTGCCCACAGATTGCATAGGCAATGGGATTAAATAAACAAAACCAATCACAATGAATCTTAAAATTGGGAGAGCCGATGAATGCTTCAACCAAACGTCGAGGCGTAGCGAACGCATGTCCGCCATAACACAATCCATTTCCTCCAGAGAGACAATAATTTGTAGTATTTGGAGTACAGGTGTTCGGCAAATCTCCAATATTATTAAGAATAAAGTCGGTAGCCTCAGAAATTCTATCTTGTGAGGAAAAACTACAATCCTTGGTGCTAAAATCTTGCCGACTTCCGGCATACACGGAACCACCACGAGGCATAGCTTCAAGCTGCTTAATCGCCTCTTCCCGCGTCATCTCACCCCTTTGAATTCTTCTCTCCAATTGCCCATTCAAACACCATGACGCATACGACTGCCGTTGGCCGTCATACACGGCTCCCACAGGAGACCGGGAAGCGATCCCTCCGAACGGGATGACCGGCCCCGCAAAACCCGGGCTGCCCTCCCGAGGCGAACCACCACAGGAACAAGGTGCTTTCCCCATCTCAGCTGCCCACCAGCTTGAGGCCGATGGTCGCACTCACGATCCCCGACTCCAACGCGGTGCCCGTAGAGTTCCCGAAACCAAGCTGGAGGCCGCTTTCAAGCTGGAAACTGGCTACGGTATTGTAAGGGGCATGCCGGAGGGACTCAGGATTGACAGCCCCCACTGTGCCGCCGATCTGCACCGGTGGGGCCTCAAAGGACCGAGAATATCCCGAGCATAAGAAAATGCCCCAGCGGAGATTCACCGTCATCGACTCCCCAAGAGTGAAGAGTGTGATCTCCTCAGCCTCAGGCAGCATCTCCGAGAACCCGGGTACATCCAGGTCCACCAGAACTGTAGCAGGACCAAAGGCATACCCGTTGGTCACGATCCGGTACTGGTTGAGAATGGGGAATAGCCGGAAGCGTGAACTCATTGATGCATTCCATCACAAAAAGACCATCATTGTTCCAGTTTCTGCATTCCGCCGTCATCGGTGGAGGCAACAATTACCACTACAATGTTTTCACTCGGATCAGCATCAGCTCCAAGAATAACGTCCCCCATGGTCATCTGAAAGCTCAACAAATCCCCATACACAGAAAGCGCGGATTCCGCAGGCACCGTGGCCGGTCCACCGGACACATCCACCTGCTCCGGCGCGGCCACACCCGAGACGAACACTTCACCAGTCGTAGCAGGCACCACAAACAGCCCGCTTTCGACCGTCACTTCCACAATCGCAGGAAGAATGACCCAACTCCCGCAGCTTGGAAGCTCGCGGTTCTCAGGAACGTAGCCGGTGATCGGGAAGCTGAGCGACGGAATACCCACTGTAACCGTAACCTGCTCAGCCACCGGCTCCGTTCCGCACATAAATGCTGCACCATCTTCAGCCAGCACTGAACTATCACCGCTATCACAGTTGTAGGAAAGCTCCCCCGCCCAAGAACCCTCCGCCGCCACCACGGCAGCCGCCACAGTAAACGGGAAACTGCCCCCGAGCGTGTCCTCGGCGGAAGTCAAGCTGCTTTCTTGCGGGAGCCCACAAGGGCCAACCTCGTAGCCATGGGAGCAGGCGACAATGAGCAATAGGGCATAAATCAAGGGCAACTCCAAGGAACGGTTCCCTGAACCATAGAAAATGCAGCGCTTTCATCAGCCCCCAAAACATGCATGATCTCATGAGCAATCACACACGCAAGCTGTATGGGCTGCAGAACTT
>CAITDR010000666.1 GCA_903891165.1 uncultured Pseudomonadota bacterium | reverse complement strand
GGTGGACAATCGGCCCCTGAAATTTGAAGAATTCGATCATCTCATCAACCGCGTCATTTATGTATCAGCAACGCCGGGTGCCTACGAGCTGCAGCAGTCCCTGGGGGTGGTGGTGGAGCAGGTGATCCGCCCGACAGGGCTTCTGGATCCGCTGGTCGAGGTGCGCCCGGCCGCTTCGCAGGTGGATGATCTTCTGGGGGAGCTTCGTGCCTGTACAAAAAAGGGGGAGCGTGTACTGGTAACAACGCTCACCAAGCGGATGGCACAGGAGCTGACCGACTACTACAAGGAGTTGGGCGTCAAATGCCGCTACCTGCACTCAGACATCGACACGCTGGAGCGGATGCAGATCCTCCGCGAGCTACGGCAGGGTGTTTTTGATGTGCTGGTGGGCATCAACCTTCTCCGGGAGGGTCTGGACCTGCCGGAGGTGGCCCTGGTCGCGGTTTTAGATGCGGACAAAGAAGGTTTTTTGCGCAGCGGTACCTCCCTGATCCAGACCATCGGGCGTGCCGCCCGTAACGTAGAGGGTCGGGTCATCCTCTACGCCGATCACGAAACCCCCTCGATGAAGCTGGCGATTGGCGAAACGGCCCGCCGTCGCACCATCCAGGCCGCGTACAATATCGAGCACGGTATCACCCCGCAGAGCATCAAGAAGAATATGGACAATCCGCTCTGGAAGATCCTGGATGCGGACTATGTGACTCCCTCCAAAGATCGCGACGAGCTGGAGGCCGCCCGCGCCAAGACCCCCGAGCTGGACCGCGAGCGTATCCCCCAGACCATTCAGAAGCTGCGTACGGAGATGAAAGCGGCCGCAGCCAAGCTGGATTTTGAGCGTGCGGCGGAGATCCGGGATCAGATCAAGAGCCTGGAAGGGATGTTTTTGAAGGAGGGGTGAGGGGACTTACCTTTCGCCTCCCCCACTCAAAACCCACCAGCGCCGTGGCCCCGATGGTAGAGGTGTTCCAGTGCCAGATCCGTTTGTTGCTCAGCCCGAATTCCCCATAAAATCCGGTCGGAACCGCGCTGGCATGTACATAGAGGGAGAGGACGGGCATCACCGGCCACTCCTCCTTCCCCACCCGCAGGCTCGGGGCGGTGTAGACCCCCAGACCCCAGCCCAGCCAATTGTCCCAGATGTCGTCGGGCGTAAAACTCAGGCGGGCAAAATGCAAACCGGTGCCCAGCTCCCAGCGGAATTGCGCGAGGCCACGCTGCATGTCCATCCGCCAGCCCACTTCAGTCTGGATGCGCAGGGGCACCGCGATATAAGAGAGCTCACTATCGTAGCGACCGGGTCCACCTACAAAAATAACCTGAAAAACCAGGCTCCCAGAGTCGATGTGGCGATGGAGCTGGAGCTGGAGCTGGAGCGCGGGCGTCACCGACCAGGTGGGCGGCACGCGGTTGTCCTCAAAATGTTGAAGATCAAAGAGGCGATAGCCCAGAAAAAGCGCCCCGGGGAGCAGCAGGGCCCCGGAACTCACAAGCGCCTCCGCTTCCAGACCATGCCGAGCACGGCCACCAAGGC
>CAITDR010000665.1 GCA_903891165.1 uncultured Pseudomonadota bacterium | reverse complement strand
GGCGTGAATGGCGCAGCGGTTGTCGTCTTGGAGAAAAACACAGCTACCATCTGCACGATTGCGGAACATCCACCGGGGGCCTTCCGGTGTGTCCAGCTCTTCTACCCATCCCTCCGCGGCGGCGGGCCAGTGCTGCTCCACATTCTCGGCCTTTAACCTCTCAATCACTTCGGGTTCGATGGGACCGAAGCGGAAGCCTCGGCAGCAGGAACCGCAGCTGCTGCACTGAAACCGGGCGTCCTCCAGGGTCTTCATGACAACCTCCGATGTACCTCGGGAAGAAAGGGAAGATCGGGCTCGGCCCAGCCCAGGGAATGCAGGGCATCTGCCGCCACCCATTCCACGGCGCTGTGTTCCAGAAGGATAGGTTCTCCCTCCACCAGCTCGCAGACCCATACTGCCAGTTGCATCCGTCGCTCCGGACGCTCCACCAGCCCCAGTCGCTCGATGGGCAGGACCCGGAGGCTCAGCTCCTCCCACAGCTCCCGCATTAGCGCCTCGGGCTCCGTCTCCCCGGGTTCCAGCTTTCCACCTGGAAATTCCCAGACGCCGCTGTTGGACATCCCCGGTCCACGCTGGGCCGCCAGCACCCGCCCTGCCCTCAGAATTGCTGCCCCCACAACTGTACGCACCGGCCCTCCCAGCCTGGGCGGATTATACGCCCGCCCATGAACCTGCACCTGCTGGAGCTGCTCCCGGAGGAGCTGGCCGCCCATCTTTCCGGGCTGGGGCTGCCCGCCCAGGAGGCGGATGCGCGTCGTATGTTGGCGGCGCTCTGGCTCCATGGCTCACCGAAGGCAAAGCGGCCGGTGCGGCGGGAAATCCAGGAGGTGGTGCTGGCGATGGACTACGGCCGCCCCACGGTGATTCAGCGGGTGGAGGACCCCGAGGATCATTCGCTTCGCTACCTCTTTGCGGCGGAGGATGGCGCCGTCTTTGAAGTGGTGCGCATCCCCTTGGAGCGTCCCGGCTGCTTCAGTCTCTGCCTCTCCTCCCAGATCGGCTGCGCCATGCGCTGTGCCTTCTGTGCGACCGGAAAATTGGGTCTGAGTCGCAACCTGCGCCCGTCCGAGATCCTGGGCTCCTTCCTGACGGTGCGGGACGAAGCGCCGGGCCGGGTCACCGGTGCGGTGTTCATGGGACAAGGGGAGCCCTTCCACAATTACGACGCGGTCATTCGCAGTGCAAAGTTGCTCTGTCACCCCTGCGGAGGCCGGATCTCAGCCGAGAACATTTCGATTTCCACCGTGGGTATGGTACCGGCCATCCATCGTTTTGCTGAGGAGGGTCATCCTTTTCGTCTTGTAATTTCCTTGACTTCGGCCCTGCCCCAACGCCGGGCGAGCTTGTTGCCGGTGGCGATGAAGTGGAGCCTGGAAGAGCTGGCCGATGCGGTGGCTGCCTATGCGCGTTCCTGCCGCACCCGGGTCACCATTGCCTGGGTTCTTATGGGGGGGGTAAACCATGGAGAGGAAGAGGTAGAAGCACTGAAAAAGCTCCTGGGGCACGTACCGATCCGCCTCAACCTGATTGATGTCAATAGCACCGGTGACTTCCGACGGACCACTGAGGAGGAGCTCAACGGCTTCCGGGATCAGCTCCAGGCCTTGGGAGTACCGATTGTACGCCGTTATTCTGTGGGACGTAGCCAGAATGCGGCCTGTGGAATGTTGGCGCGGGTTTTCCAGGAGCATGCCCCGGCGAATTGACGTCTGGTGGGCTACATTGTGAGACTGGAGGGTGTGCGATGCGCGGAAGCTGGTGCCTGCTGTGGATGGGGTTGCTGATCGGCTGTGATGGCGGCAAGCCGGTGGACGACTCCACCAACGGCACTATCGACCAAGATGCGGATGGCTATGCCCCGCCGGAAGATTGTGACGATACGGAGCCGACAACCCACCCTGGTGCCGTAGATATTCCGTACGACGACATCGACTCCGATTGTGCGGGTGATGACGACTTTGATCAGGATCGCGACGGCTATCGTTCAGGAGACTACGGCGGCGACGACTGTGACGACTCTCAGGTTTCCGTCCATCCCACTGCTACAGAATCGTGTGATACGCTTGATAATAATTGTGATGGGAATGTGGATGAGGGGCTGACCGAGACCTTTTATCGGGATGGTGACGGAGACGGGTATGGGGATGCCGCCTTCCCTGCGGAGTTTTGCGAGCTGCCGGTGGGCTATGTTCGGGATCAAAGCGACTGCGACGACGGGGACGGTCGCTACAACCCCGGTGCGGCGGACGACTGTAGCGCCCCCATCGACTACAATTGTGACGGTGCAATCGGTCTGGACGTGGATCTGGACGGCTATTCCACCTGTGTGGACTGCAGCGATGCCGACCCTACCATCCACCCGGGCGCCACGGAG
>CAITDR010000664.1 GCA_903891165.1 uncultured Pseudomonadota bacterium | reverse complement strand
GCGAGGCGGGTATCAGGTGGGTCAATAAAGTCGGGGAGCGCGACACCCCGGCCACGGCTATCACCGCCCAGCTCCTTCGGGGTCGATCCTCGAAGGAGCGGCTTGGGTTGCGGACGACGGCGGGGGCGCAATGCTTCGGGCGAGGTTGGGTGCTCAAGCCTTATGGCTGCTGGGACACTGGATCCATAGCGGTTGACCATCACCACACACACGCCGCAAAACCAAGCACCCGCGGACCACCCACCACTTGCGACGGTGTCGGCGCCCACCCCGTCGCCAGACGCTGCGCCAACAACGCCAATGCCGTAGGCTGCTCTGTCCAGAAGGCGACCGCCTTCACCCCACCATTTCACGTCGTGTCATAAACCAGCCATCCGTCTGGCAGGGGCACGATCACATCGTGGGTGTATTCGTCCTGAATGATGATGTCGGAAATGTCGGTTCCCCAGGACCAAGCCGCTGCAAGCACCTGTTCGAGGCTTCGGTGATGAGACGCGACTTCGAAGGGGGACATCTCCCCACCGTATCTCACTCCGGCGGAACCGGCGATGTGTTGCAATTCCTGTCCGACTGCCCAGCGCAGCTCCCACTCGGCCTGCGCCCGCTGCTCACCGCCAACACCTGCGCCCGCTGCGAGGTGTGAGGCGGCCATCCAGTCGAGCACAACAACATCTCCAGTCGCAAAAAGCCCGCCACGAAGGCACCCTCGAATGGGCCAGTCGGTGGACACAGGGTCAGGTGGTTGAAAACCGTCGCGTTTGTTTGAATGAAGACTCGACCAACTCCGCCACCCTGGGATCGACAGCCTCCACGTCGAAGGCTGTAGAATCAACAGCCCGGATCGTCATCACGATCGCACCGGCGCGGGAACGTCCGACGAACTCTCCATCAATGACTTGGTTAACGCCCTTGATCAGGTCCAGAAGAGCCTCAAATGGAATTGCGGCCCCACTCGCTTCAAGCTCATACAGCCGGTCCGCCCCGGCCGCCTCCAGGTTCGTTGTAGACCACAATAGTTCGGTTGCCCAACCTTGCAGAAGTATGAGCAGGTCCCACAAGGTAGTTGTGAGCTTCCCATTGGAAGTTTGAAGATCGCATTCACTCCCTCATCACCTTTCACTCCACACTCGCCTCCGCCTGCGCAATCGCATCCGCACGGTCTTCGTAGTCCTTTTTCAGCTTCAACAAAAGCTCCCCGGCTTTGCTGGGATCCCCGGCTTCGGCGGCGGTGCGCACCAGGCCGGCCAGGGCGTGGGCCTGATAGTAGCGATCGGAGCTGGCCTGTGCCTGCTCAAACCAGGCGCGAGCGCCCACCGGATCGTCGGCAGCCAATGCACAATTGCCCAGACCCAGCGCCCCTACGGTACGCGCCTCGGCATCCCCCTGAAGGGCGGCATAGACCGCTTTGGCCTCTGGCAATTTGCCCAGAGCCAGCAAGGCCTCGCCGCGCACCTGAGCGGCAGAGAGGGCAAAGCCCTCCTCCACCGGGCTCTGATCCAGGATCTTCAAGGCTTCGGTTGCGTCCCCGCGCTCCAAAAGTACCCGGCCCAGGCCCACCTGCCCGGCCGAGCGGGCATCGGCCTCGGTGGCCAGCAGCATCCGCCGGAAGAGCAGCTCCGCCTCTTCATCCCTCCCCAAGGCCTGGAGAATGGCCGCTTTTTCGATGGGAACCCGCGGATCTTCCAGCTCGCCCATCAGCGAGAGGGCCTCCTCCAACCGGCCCTGCTCCCGCAGCACCCGCGCCTTCCCAAAACGCGCCACCGCCTGACCTCCCGGCAATTTCCCCAGTTTCTCGCAAAGAGATTCCGCCTCGGTCCAGCGGTTGGCCAGCAGCAGATCCTCCAACAGTGTCTCGCCCTGCCAGACTTTGTCCTCTGCCGAGGTTGGTTTTGCCGCTTGAAGGGTGCGGATCGACTGATCCAACTGTCCACGCTCCCGGTAGACCCCCGAAAGCTCCATGGCCAGCTCAAAGCCGCCGTCTGTCAAAAAACGCTCGCCCAGATTGGTGGCCTCCTCCAGCCGCCCTTCGGTGTGCAGGGCCGCCACCACCCCCAGGACCAGCTCGCCCCGGCGCTGGCTGTCGCTCTCGGCGGCCAACCAGGCCTCTGCCCGCTCCACGGCCGCGGTGGCCTGCCCGGTGGCCAGCGAGGCCCGCAGCCAGCCCGCACGCGCCTCGGCGCGCAGCTCGGGCGTGGGGGCCTCGGAGATGGCCTCGTCGAAGCGCGTCAGGGCCAGCGCGGGATCTTCGGTCAGAAGCTGCTGGCCTACGGCGAGGCGGGCCTGGGTGCGCACCCCGGGATCCGGAGCTTCCAGTAGTGTGGCATACAGTTTGGTCGCTTCGGGGTCGCCCTGCTCGGCGAGGATGGCGGCCAGGGCGATGTCCACGGCGGTGCGACGTTCGGCTTCGGCACCGGGCCGGGTCCGCGCGAGGCGAAGGGCCTGGATGGCGCCGCTGTGGTCGCCACTGCGCTCCCGCAGCTCGGCCAGCGACAAGAGCGCCTCGACGGCCCAGGGGCCCTCCATCCCCGCCACTTCCAGGTACAGTCGCGAGGCACGATCATTCTGGCCACGAAGGGCAGCGGTACGCGCCAGCCCGAGGCGGCAGCGCATGGCCAGATCTTCGGGGGCCACGGAAATCAGGCCTTCATACTTGACTTCGGCCTCCTGCAGTCGGCCCATCCGCACCAGGGCGTCGGCCATGCCCAGCACAATCCGCTGCCGCAGGGTGGCGGTGCTGGTGCGCTCCAAAAGGGCCTCGAAGCGGCGCAAGGCTCCTTCGGGATCTCCCTCTTCAAGCTGGAGATCGGCCAAGGACAATTGTGCTTCGGTGCGGGCGTCCTCCGAGGTTTTTTCGCCGTCCACCAATTGCACCCAGATCTCCCGGGCCTTGGCACGCTGCCCGGCTTCCCGAAGCGCGCGGGCCTGACCCAGCATCATCTCCTCATGCAACATGGGGTTTTCGGCAGCAAGGCTGGCAGCCGCGTCGGGATCACTGCGCACCAAAAGGCGCCCCAGCATCAGCCGGGCCTCGTCCATCCGGCGGGGGGAGAGGGCGGAGGAGGCGAGCACGGTTTTTAACAGGTTGACAGCCTGTTCTTCGTCGCCATTCCCAGCCACCACCGAGGCGAGGATGATACGC
Organism: uncultured Pseudomonadota bacterium; assembly: GCA_903891165.1. Lineage (GTDB taxonomy): Bacteria > Myxococcota_A > UBA796 > UBA796 > SXON01 > CAITDR01. The sequence goes on along the minus strand of CAITDR010000664.1, from coordinate 15,439 downwards.
GCGTAGGCCTTCCGGTCTTCGTCGTCACTCTCCAACAGAGGTTTGAGGAGAAGTTCTGCTTCTTCGCCCTTTCCACGCCGCTGCAAAAGTTCGGCACCCCCCAGGCGTGCGTCCAGTCCCGGCGTTCCTCCGCCCGCCATCAAGGTCTGGTAGAGGGCCAGAGCCCCGTCGCTATCGCCCGAATCTACGAGCAGCCTCGCCTGACGGAGCTGGAGGGTGGAGCGTTCCGGGGCGGAGGTGACCAGCTCCAGTGCACTTTTGATGGCCGCCAAGGCGGCTTCGGGTCGGGCCATCGCTGCCCAGCCATCGGCCAGAGCGAGCGCCAGGGCACTGCGCTCCAGGTCCGTGGCACCACCCTCCAAAAGTTCGCGTTGGAGGCGGGTGACTTCGGCATCCTGGCCCTCGGGCAGCGAGCCCGCCAGTCCCACCAAGGCCTCGGCACGCTGGGTGGGCTCCAAGTCGATCCGGTCGAGCAAAGCCCGATATTGCGCTTCTGCATCGGTACGCAGCTCTGCACGCGCCTGGGCCCGGGCAAGGCGGAGGCGGACGGTGACCTCCATCGGGCCGTCGGCGGCGGCGGTCATGGCCAGCTCCAAGAGCTCCAGGGTTCGGGCTGGATCTTTGGATTCTTCTGCTGCAGACGCGGCTTCGAGCAAAAAATTCACTTTTTGATCGGGCAGCTCTTGCTGGGCGGCCAACGCAGCAAAATTCTCGCTGGCCTCGCCGGTGCGGCCGGTACGCTGGGCGTCGGAGGCGGCCTGCTCCAGGCGGCCCGGATCCACCTCCTCCTGCTGCAGCCATTGTACGCCAAGATACAGAAGTAGCCCGGCGGCCAGGGTTCCAGCCAGCACGGCCGCGGAAGCCAGGGTGACCCTGTCTTCGTTGGGTGACGACGTCTGCGCACGGATGCGCGCACGTGTGACACTGTCCAGGCCGCGCACACTCTGAGCCTGCACATTCTCGAAGCTGGCACCGGTAAGGTCCACACCGTCCATCAGCGTCTGATCGAGGATGGCACGGTCCAGGCGCACATCGCGCATGTTTGCGCCGCTCAGGCGGGCGTCGGTCAGATCCACCTCGGAGAGGTCGGCACCGCGCAGATCGGCACCCCGCAGGTCGGCGCCCACCAGCGATGCACGCTGGAGCTGGGCACCACGCAGGTCTTTCCCGCGAAGATCCAGGTCTTCCAAGCGGCAGCCACGCAGGTCGGCGCCAGGGAGCAGGGGAGGAAGGGGCGGTGGCTCCAGGCGATCTTGTAGCCAGCGGGCGCCTGCGGGCAGGGCCCCGGCAAAGGCGCGCGCCGACCGTCGCAAAGCGATCCCCGCACGCTGCATTCGTGCTTCCCGACGGCGGGCCTGCTGGGCGGCCAGCTCCTGGTCGCGGATTCTGACGCGCAGGTCACGGGTATCAGCCGGTACACCTTCCTGTTCAAGCTGGCGCTTCTGGAGGCTGAGCTTCTGGCGCCGGGCGATGGCGGCCTGTTCGCGACTCTGCTCGGAACGCAGGCGCTGCTCTTCGCGACGCTGGGCGTTGCGAAGGAAGAGGCGCTCGGCTTCCAAGGGGATCTCGGGCAGGGCCTCCTCTTGAAGTTTGCGTCCCAGCTCCCGTTTTTCCTGGAGCGCGGCCCGCCAGCGGTAGCGGTTGGTCTCGGTGAGGCTCTCCTGCGCCTGGATCAGTCGGCGCTCCTGAAGTTCGGCTTCCTGGCGGAAGATCAGCTCGTCCTCGATGCTGGCCCGGTCCTCCGGGCTGGCGCGCCAGAAATCCCGGGCGGCGCGAAGCTGGCGGCTGAGCCGCGCCGCTGCCGCGGCCGCGGCGCGACGCAGCGGTGCAAGCTGCTCTTGCCGAAGTTGGTTTTGGCGAGCGGCATAGCGGGCTTTACGGGCCTCGTAGCGCTGATCCGGTCGGTCGGGCTGCTCGGCACTGGCACGTACGAGGCTGCGGAACTGGGGCCGGGGATCCAGGGGAGGGGGGGGCAGCTCGCGCAGCGCACGCTGACGGAAGGCACGCAGGCGCTGCTCTCGCTCCCAGTTTTCCCGGGCTTCGCGCCGACGTTCTGCCTCGACAGCGGCGCGGCGTGTCGCCTCCTCGCTGGCGACGCGGCGGCGGGCGGCCTCGCTCTGCTGCTGGCTCTCGCGCTGGCGGCGCTGCTCGGCAGCTTCCGCTTCGGCCTTGGCTTTTGCGGCAAGGCGTGCCTGGCGGCGGGCTTCCCGGATCCGGGCCGCTTCGGCCTCTGCCTCGGCTTTGGCGCGGAGGCGTGCCTCCTCCTGCTCCTGCTGGATCCGGGCGGCTTCGGCCTCTGCCAATGCACGTGCTTCCGCACGATCCTGCTCTTCGCGGCGGCGGGTGGCTTCGGCCAGGAGGCGAGCGCGCTCCTTCTCTTCTCGGAACCGTGCGGCCTCGGCTTCTGCCTCGGCTTTGGCGATCAGGCGAGCGGCCTCACGTTCGGCGGCGACGCGGGCGGCTTCGACTTCCGCAGCGATGCGGGCGCGCTCCTTCTCCGCGCGGATGCCCGCGGCCTCGGCTTCCGCACGGATGCGAGCCTGTTCGCGTTCCTCGCGGATGCGCGCGGCTTCGGCCTCGGCACGGATACGAGCCTGTTCGCGGTCCTCGCGGATTCGGGCGGCCTCGGCCTCGGCGCGGAGTCGGGCTTCCGCACGCTCCTGCAGGATCCGTGCGGCTTCGGCCTCCGCCGCGATTCGCAGGCGCTCCTGCTCGGCGTGGAGTCGGGCGGCTGCCGCTTCACGCTCTTCGCGAAGGCGTTCGGCTTCGGCCTCGGCACGGATTCGGGCATCTTCCCGTAGGCTTTGCTGGCGTTGGGCCTCGGCTTCGGCAAGAAGGCGTGCGGCTTCCTGGTCGGCAGCGAGCTTGGCAGCAGCGGCCTCGGCACGCTGGCGGGCCAGCTCTCGTTCTGCCGCCTGTTTTGCCAACAATTCCTGCTGGCGCAGCTCCTTTTCCGCGGCGAGGCGAGCAGCCTCTTCGGCACGTTCGGCAGCCTGCTGGGCCAGCAGCCGCGCCTGTGCTTCTTTGGAGAGGCGGGCTTCGGTAGCGAGTTTTTCGATATGCGTTCGCTCGCGCGCGCGCAGGAGTGCCTCGGCAGCCTGAGCTTCTCGGCGGGCCTCTTCGGCGGCCGCCTGCTCCTGGAGCGCCTTTTCGGCGGCGAGGCGACGACGGGTCTCCTCCCAGCTCTCCTCCGCCAGTTTTTCCGCGGCGGGAATGGCGGTGCCGAAAATCTTCTGGCGCGCCAGCAGCGCCTGTTCTTCGCGACGACGTTGTTCCTCTGCAAGACGACGCTGGGCTTCGATCTGTTGACGTTCCGCCAGCTGACGTCGCGCTTCGGCCTGCTGTTCGAGAAGGGCCAGGCGCTGGCGCTCGCGTGCCTGCTCGGCGAGGCGACGCTCCTCCTCGCGCTGCTCTACAAGGCGACGTTCCTCCTCTGCCTTTGCCAGATCGGCGAGGCGACGTTCCTCTTCGCGTTGTTCCGCAAGACGACGAGCCTCCTCCTCCCGCTGGCGCCGTTCCTCCTCCCGCTGCTCCGCGAGGCGACGTGCCTCCTCCTCCCGCTGCCGGCGCTCGGCGGCCTGCTGTTCGAGAAGACGGCGTTGCTCCTCCTCTCGCTGCTCCTGGATCCGCAGGCGCTCCTGACGGGCCAGCTCCTCGCGCAGTTGCCGCTCGGCAAGCTGCTGCGCTTCCCGCGCCCGTCGTTCCTGGAGCTGCTGGAGCTGGCGTTCCCGCTCCACCACGATGACATGCAGGCGCTCGCGCTGGCCGAAATTCAGCTGGGTGTAGTTATAGTTTTTGTTCTTGAGGTAGAGGTTGGTGAGGCGGGGAGAGCGGTAGTGTTGCCACCTCTGGCCATCTCGCGTCACGACGCTCGCCACAAAGCGGTGGCGGAAGGGCAGGGGCTTGGGGATGAGCCGGGGCAGCACTTTCTTGACGCGGGGCACCACGGCGGCCTGCGCGGCTGCTGCTGTTTTTCGTAGAAGCTTCTCTATCGTTTGTAGCGAGGCGCTGCGCAGCTGGAGGCGGAGGCGCAGGTCGGGCTCCACCGGCGCCTCGGCCCGGTCGGCGAGCAGGCGTCGGAAGCGCAGCCGCAGCTCGATGTCGTGACGCGATACCGCTTGAAGCAGCTCACGCTGCGAGAACTCAGGGAGAGATTCGCGAGGAACTAAACTCCTTTCGTCCACTGGAACATCCTGGCGGCTGCGGAGGGCACGCAGCTCCAGGCGCAGGGCCATGTCCTCCTCGGAGACGCGCGGCTTCATCCGCGCATAGGCCCCTTGCAGGCCTCGCCAAACGGGACGTTCGTCCAACGGTTTTTGAGTCTCTTCCTCCCAGCGCCGTCGCGCCCGCTCCACCCCGCCGCGGAACAGGGAGAGCACGGGGTCCGGGGGCAGCTCGTTGGGCGAAGGTGTTTCGGAGGAAGGCGGCACCATTTCCGATGCTTGGGCAGCCTGAAGCTCCGCTTTGGCCTCGTCCTCCTCCTTCCGTCGTTGTGCCGCAGCCGCCTGGCGTCGTTCCTGCCACCGGCTCAAGCGCTCACGTACTTGGCTGCTACGTTCCCCTGCTTTTTCGCGGAGGATTTCCCAGATCGGGCGCAGGCGTGCCCCCTGCGTCAACGCCCCCTGCAGGCACCATGCGGGCAGGCCGCGCAGGTCAGAGCCCCGCAGGTCAGCTCCATCGGCAGAAAAGGAGCCGAGGACGCCCACCATCGCCGCACGGGTCAGGACGGCGCCGTCCAGCACCGCTCCGTCCAGAAAAGCATCGTCCAACACCAGCAAAGGAAGCTCGGCATCCCGGAAGGAGGCTCCCTCCAGATCGGCGGCATCCAGGCGCAGGCCCCGCCCCTGGGCACCCTCAAAATTTGCAGCTTTCAGGCTGGCATGGCGCCACTCAGCACCGTCCAGGCGCGCCTCGTTAAGCTGAATGGCGTGGCCGCGCAGACCCAGGCCATCACTGCGGCGAAGGTCCGCCCGGCTGAGGTCGGCACCGTCGAGGATGGCGCCGGCCAGCTCCACATCGGCCATCAGCGCACCGACCAACAGGGCGCCGTTCAGACGGGCACCACGTAGATCTGCGCCAGAAAGGTCCCTTCCCGTGAGATCCACGCCACGCATGTCCGTCGCGCGCAGGTCCGCATTGGCCAGATTGACCGCGGACAGATCAGTGCTTCGCAGATCCTGACCCGTCAGGACCTGCCCGGAGGGGCGCATCTCTTGACAGGGTAGCCGATTCGTCGCCCGCGTGCATTTCGGGTTGGCATGTCTCTTGCGTGAGCTTTCCGGCAGAGGCTTTTCGGGGATGGCGCCAGGGGTTATGACCCCTCTCCCTCCGGAGAGCGTTCCGCTCCCCTCCTTTCCCCTGGAAGCTCATGGACAAGCTGCTGATTCGTGGTGGTGTACCTCTGCATGGCAAGGTCTCCATCTCTGGCGCCAAAAACGCCTCCCTCCCCATCCTGGCCGCCACGCTGCTGGCCCCCGGCGAACATCGTATCGCAAATCTGCCGGAGTTGGTGGATACTTCCTTTATGCTTTCGCTTTTGGGGCGAATTGGCTGTGCATCGCTGGTAGGCAAGGATGTGCGGATCGATGCCAGTCGTATCGCCTATTGTGAAGCGCCTTATGACATTGTGCGCAAAATGCGTGCGTCGGTGCTGGTGCTGGGGCCGCTGTTGGCCCGCTGCGGGGAGGCGCATGTGTCGCTGCCCGGCGGCTGCGCCATCGGGGTGCGGCCGGTGGACCAACATTTGAAGGGACTGGAGGCGCTTGGCTGTCGCTTTGAGCTGGAAGGAGGCTATGTTCACGGGAAAGTGGATCGCCTGCGTGGCGCGGAAGTTGATTTTGATATGGTGACGGTGACCGGCACCGAGAACGTGCTGATGGCGGCGGTGTTGGCCGAGGGGACCACGGTGCTGCGGAACGCGGCGCGGGAGCCGGAAGTCATCGATCTGGGCCAATTTTTGATCGGGATGGGAGCGAAGATCCAGGGGCTGGGTACCTCTACGCTGGTGATCGAGGGTGTCCCGGCCTTACGTGCTTCGCCCAAGCCTTATTCGATCCTGCCCGACCGTATCGAGGCGGGTACCTACCTGGTCGCCGGTGCGATCACCGGGGGCGACGTGACCATCGAGGGGGTTCGTCCCGACGACTTGCAGCCCACCCTGCATGTGCTGGGTCAGGCGGGCTGCGACATTGAGGTGGATGAAAGCAGCGTACGCCTGCGTCGCTCCGGTCCCATTTGTGCGGTGGACGTGGACACGCAGCCGCACCCGGGCTTCCCCACCGACATGCAGGCGCAGGTGATGGCGCTGCTCTGTCTGGCGGAGGGCACCTCGCACATCCGCGAGAACATTTTCGAAAATCGCTTTATGCACGTCTCCGAGTTGCTGCGACTGGGTGCACGGATCGACATCGCCGGGAACCTGGCCACGGTGTACGGGCAGCCGATGTTGAAGGGGGCCACGGTGATGGCCACCGATCTGCGCGCATCGGCCTCGCTGGTGCTGGGCGGTCTGGCGGCGGAGGGTACCACCGAGGTGTTGCGCCTCTACCACCTGGATCGTGGCTATGAACGCCTCGAAGAGAAGTTGGGCGCACTGGGGGCGCGGGTGGCACGCGGCAGCGAAGGGCGGGTGCCCGCGGCTTTTGCGGCGGCGAGTTGAGGTTTTTGTTGGAGGAGGACGGGGAGGTGCTCCCCCCTATCCCTCCCCCGCCAAAATCGCCTCCACCACCGTCGGATCCGCAAGGGTACTCAGGTCGCCTAAATCTTCGCGCTGCCCCTCGGCGATCTTGCGGAGGATGCGGCGCATGATCTTGCCGGAGCGGGTTTTGGGCAAGCCGGGGACGATGCGGATCTGATCCGGGGTGGCGATGGGGCCGATCACATGGCGGACGTGCTCTTTAAGGGCACCTACCAGCTCCGCGGGCGATTCCAGCTCGCCCCGAACCTGCACGTAGGCGCGGATGCCAGTGCCCTTGATCGGGTGCGGGTAGCCTACGACGGCGGCTTCGATCACCCGCTCGTGGGAGACCAGGGCACTCTCCACTTCTGCCGTTCCAATGCGGTGTCCACTCACATTGAGCACGTCGTCCACCCGACCGGTGATCCAGTAGTAGCCGTCCGCATCCCGCTCGCAGCCGTCCCCGGTAAAATAGTAGCCAGGAAAGCGGCTGAAGTAGGTTTCCACATAGCGCTTGTGGTCTCCCCACACCGTGCGCGCCTGGCCCGGCCAGGAGCCGGAAAGCACGAGGTTTCCGCGCGCAGGGTTCCCTTCGAGGATGCGGCCCTCGTCGTCTAAAAGTAGAGGTTTGACTCCAGGAAGAGGTAGGGTGGCCGATCCCGGCTTCGCGGCAATTGCACCCGGAAGGGGCGCGATCAGAATGCCGCCGGTCTCGGTCTGCCACCAGGTATCCACCACGGTGCAGCGCCCTTCGCCCACCACGTCGTGATACCAGCGCCAGACTTCGGGGTTGATGGGCTCGCCCACCGTGCCGAGAATACGGATGCTATCCCGACGATGTTTGTGTACAAAAGTGTCACCCGCGCCCATCAGGGTGCGCAGCGCGGTAGGCGCCGTGTAGAGAATGGTGACCTGAAGCTGGTCACAGATCTCCCACAGCCGCCCGGCGTCGGGCCAGGTGGGGACCCCTTCGAAGATTACCGTCGTCACACCAGAAGTCAACGGCCCGTAGAGGATGTAGGAATGTCCGGTGATCCACCCGATGTCTGCGGTGCAGAAGTGGATGTCTCCCGGCCGGGCATCAAAGGCCCAGCGGAAGGTGGTGGCGGCATAGCACAGATAGCCGCCCGTCGTATGCAGGACCCCTTTGGGCTTGCCCGTAGAGCCGGAAGTATAGAGGATAAAGAGGGGATCTTCGGCATCCATCCACTCCACCGGACAGCTTGGGCGGTGCAGGGGAAGCTGCTCGTCCAGCCACAGGTCCCGGCCGGCCTTCATGGCCGTGGGACTGTCGGTGCGCCGGGCTACCAGCACCCGCTGGACGATGGCCAGGTTCTCGATGGCCTCGTCCACCAGGATCTTCAGGGAAATGGGCTTTGGACCTCGCAGTCCTTCGTTGGCGGTGATCACCAGCTTGCAGCCTGCATCGAGGATCCGGTCGCGCAGAGACTCGGCGGAGAAGCCTCCAAAAACCACGGAATGTACGGCGCCGATGCGGGCGCAGGCCAGCACCGCGGTTGCCAGCTCGGGAATCATCGGCATGTAGATGCAGATGCGGTCACCCTTCTGCACACCCTGGGCTTTCAGCAGGTTGGCAAAGCGACATACCTGCTTCCGTAGCTCCAGGTAGGTTATTTTTTGAATCACCCCCGGATCGTTGCCCACCCAGAGGATCGCAGTCTCGTGGGGGCGCTGCTGGGCATGCCGATCCACGGCGTTGTAGCAGGCATTGAGCTTGCCGCCCCGGAACCAGGCGATGTCTCCCTCGGAAAAATCAGCCTCCATCCCCACTTCAGGCGGATGAAACCAGGTGAGTGCCCGGGCCTGTTCCAACCAGAAGGCGCTTGGGTCGGCCATACTTGCGGCGTAGACGGCCTCGTAGTCGGCGCGGCTGGGAATGTAGGAGTGGGCCTGCTTCTTGGGGGGGTAGAGCATCTGGGGAGCTAACACCGGTGCGGCCTGGTCGGCCATGCAGGTGCGCAGGGTGCTTCAGGGGGAGCTGCTGCGGATCCACAGGAGCACCTCGTCCCGGACGGCGGCACCTTCCGGCGACGAAAAGGCTGCCCACCAGCCGTGGGGGAGGGTGTCTACCGTTCGCAGTGTGGGAGCGGGGCCCGCCGCATGAAGCGCAGGTTCGAGGTCGATGGACTGGGCGACCGGAATGACCTGGTCCGCCTTAGAGTGCGCAATAAAAAAGGGAGGATTGTCTGGAGAACTCCACGTGAACGCGCTGGCTTGAATGCAGAGGGGGTCGGTCGGATCCAGGCAGTCAGAGCCGGTGTAGTGCTGCTCCGGCTGTATCAGGCCTACGATCCCGGAGTCCCCCCGTTCCCGGTCGCCCGCCAGCGTGGTCCAATTTACGGGGCCATAGTAGTCGATCACCCCGGCCACGGGGATGGGGCCAGCGGCCTCGCTGGCACAGTCATCCACGGCGCCCGCTCCCAGGCCCGCCAGCGTGACAAGGTTTCCGCCTGCCGACTCGCCCATCAGAAAGATCTGCTCAGGTGAGATACAGTTTTTTTGTGAGTTATTATAAATAAAGTGGGCAGCACAGGTGACGTCGATGACCGGTCCCGGGTAGAGTGGAACCGGCGACACGTCGGTGACCACCTCGTAGGTGATTGCAAAGACGGCAACGTCGTTGTTCAGGAGGTGCTGTGTCCATGCGGTCATTCCTGGATTTTCAGGGTCGGCTTTCGCGAAACCGCCGCCGGGAACCAGGACCACTGCCGGGAAGGGTCCGTCCCCGGCGGGAAGGGACAAGGTCCCCGTCAGGCCGACCCCCTCCACATCCCGATAGATGATCGACTGACTCCGGGCAGCAGTACAGGTAGATCCTTCAGTTTCACCGCTCTCCGTTGGAGATTCTATGTCCGAAGTTTTGTCTTCGACATGGCAGGCACTTAGAATTACCATAAAAAACATGAAGGTATTGTTGCAGGTGTGAGCTGTACCACGGATTTGGCGGTGCGTCTACCTCCGTGACCCTCGGTGGTGGGCCTGCTCGTCGTGGACAGCCTGCTCCCCCCTGTGCTATCCTCCCCCCTCGGAGGCGCAATGACCGCTCTGCTCTGGATTTTTTTCGCCTGTGACCCGGGCAAGATCCCGCTGGGCGACGACAGCGGCCGCTATCGCGACAGCGAGATCTCCAGCACCGATGATAGCAGCACTGCCGACGACAGCTCCACCACCGACGACAGCTCCACCACCGATGACAGCAGCACTACCGACGATACGGCCCCCCCGGACGACAGCGCCCCTCCCGAATGTGGTGAAGAGCCCCCGCTCACGACGCCGAACAGCTGTCCTGCGGCCTGTACGGGCGGCTGTGTGGGCGAAGTCTGCAATGTAGATTGTAGTGATATCGCCGCCTGCATCGCTACCAGTATCGACTGCCCCGACGGGATGCGCTGTGCGGTAGCCTGCAGCGGGATCAGCGCCTGTATCACCCTGACGGTAGCCTGCGGCGACGGCCCCTGTGCGGTGGACTGCAGCGGGATCGCCACCTGCGAGGCCTTGCAGGTAGATTGCGGCGACACCGGTAGCTGCGCACTCTCCTGCTCCGGATCGGGGGCCTGCAACGGCGCCAGCCAGTCCTGTGGGGCCAATACCTGCACCTCTACCTGTACCGGCGCCGGTAACTTCCCGGCGACCGAATGTAACAACAGCTGCGACTGTCAGGATGGCTGCTGAGGGAAGCCACCTTCCTCGGTCCTTTGACCGGTCCATTCCCCAAAATCCCCCAAACCGCGTATAGTGAGGGTGGAGTTCCCATGAAATATCTGCTTGTCCTCCTCCTTCTGGCCCCCCAGTGTACCTCGCCTCAGGAGGAGCTTCAGTGGTACCAGACCTGCGGAGATCCGGTCTGCGGCGGACACACGGATCGTAGCCTTGAACCCTGCACAACGGAAGAAGTGGGCGCTACCTGTGACGACGAGGAGGCCACCTGCGATCCCGGAAACGACTGCAATGCCACCCTGCTCTGTACGACGGAAGATCCAGCAGTAAACTGCCCAATCTCGCTGCGTTCAGAGAAGCACGCCATCCAGTACCTGCAGCCCGAAGCCCGCAAAGCGGTGGCCGAGCGCCTGCTCAGCACCCGCCTCGCCACCTGGCAGTACAACAACCAGAAAGATGATCGTCAACATTTCGGCTTTATCATCGACGACGATCCGGGGAGCCCGGCGGTGGCCGCCGATGGCGGGCATGTCGATCTGTATGGCTACACCAGCATGACCGTCGCCACCCTCCAAGAACAGGCTGCGCAACTCCAGGCTCAGAAAGAACAACTTCAGCAGCAGCAGGCTCAGATCGACCTGCTCCGGGCTGAGCTGGAGGCTCTGAAGAAAAGGTAACCTATCTTACTGTTTGTCCGGGGGAGTGGCCGGGTGGGGGAAGGTGTCTGTGGGCTGCGTGTACAAAATCTCGTGGAATTTTCGGACATCCAGAACAATATTTCCGTCGGGTGTCTCTGAGAGTACGTCGGCATGACGGGCGCCCCAGGTGATGTGGGTGTGTTCATACCGATAGCGGCCGTGAACCGGCTGGTAGGACACATCGTCGGTGCCGACGACGGAGATCACCAGCTCCACCTCCTCCTTTGCAAGGGATTCGGGCGTTGCACCGTAGAGGGGGCTGCGCTCGTCCAGGGGGTGCAGCAGGGTCCAGGACCGGGTGAGGGCCGGCGTGCGGCTCCGGAGCAGCGGCAGCTCTGCCATCCGGTAGAAGCGCACCCCTTCGGCGGTGGTGATCGTTCGCACGATATCCACCCGAACAGTAGCCTCAGCAATGGAGTTTCGCCGCTCATTTCCCACGCGCACCTGAAGGGTGGGCACCCCGTCCAGCGGGCTGATGGTGGCATAGTGGGCGAAGGCAACTTTTCCGGTTGGGAGGGAGAATTTGGAGAAGATCAGCCCCGTCGCCAGTGCGGTGAGCACGAGAGAGGAGGCGGCCTCGGCCACCACCAGGAGGTGTGCGGCCAGACTTTGCGGGTACATGGCCCCATAGCCGATGGTTCCCATGGTCTGGACGCTGAAGAAGAAGGCATCGGCGAAGGATCCGCCGCGCGCGTTGGCGATGCCCCCCGTGGCCATATAGCCCAATGCAAAAATCGCATTTGATAACATAAATACCGCGACGATCACCCCGAGGGTACGCAGCCAGGAGAGGCGGAGCGCCGCATGGTACAGGTCGCCGAAGACGCTGTCCTTCGCGCCGACCACAGTCACTTCATAAGAGGGGGGAGGAGGCGGCATTCAGACCAGCCCTCCCCGACCCCGACTGGCCACCACCCACAGTTTTTCGGCAGCCCGGGTGATCGCCACGTGCAGGAGGTGTTTGTCTGCGGCCGAGAAGTCGCTGGGTTCGATCAACAGAACCCCATCAAACTCCAGACCCTTCACTTGATGTACATTGCTCACCACCACTCCTGCCTGGAAGGAAAAATCTCCGCGTGCCGCCCGGCGCACCCCCGGCACGCCGGCCTCGGTCAGCTTCTTGGTCCACTGATCGGCAGTCGCCTTGCCTTTGGCCAACACGGCGACCAAGCTCTGCGGCCGCTTTTTGCGCCATTCCCCTAAGGCCAGAAGCAGCGCAGGCAGGGGATCGGCCGCCTCCAGCCACTCCACCGGATCCCCATCCCGCGCCGCCACCACCGCTGGATCTCCAATATCTCCCTGGCCAAGTGCTTGGAGCGCAAGCTGCATGATCGGGCGTGTGGAGCGATGCCCCACCGCCAGGGCATCGAGTCGAATCTCCAGGCGGTCCGAGCGGGTCAGTCGTGCAAGCAGCGCCTCAAAGCCCTCAAATTGGGCGTCCGCGAGAATTTTTTGTGCGGGATCCCCCGCAATGGTCACCGAGCGGCCGCTGTCGGTGGCGTCCACCAGGGCCTCGATCTCCACGGTGCTCAGGTCCTGGGCCTCGTCGATGACCAGGTGCCGGAGTACCCCTGCCCAGGGGCAGGAAAGGTCGGGATCCTGCTGCATTTTGAGCTGGCCCAGCCGGAGGAGCAGCGCCGCATCTTCGTAGTCCAGACTACGCTGTTCCGCGCAGGCCGCCTGGTGTTTGCGGGCGGCGGGCAGGCTGCTGTGCAGCTCTTTGGGGAGCAGCTCCTTGCAGAGCGCATCATCCTCAAAGAGCCCCCAAAGATCGCGGCAATGATCGAGCAGGCGGTTGCGCAGCTTGGGCCAATAGGCGGGCTCACCCGCTTTGCGGCGGAAGGCAGCAATTTTTGTCAGTCCCTCCCCGACAGCAGCCTCCCAAATGGTATTTCCGGGGATTTGCTCCTGTACCCAGGCGGCGGAGCGCTCGCCCAACCTGCGCACCGTGGCCTCCAACAGCCGCCCGATGGCCGGGTGCCGCTTCAGGCGGGCCACGCCCGGACTGGACCCTGGCCGAAAGTCCGCCTGGATCCCCCCGGATCGCAACATCTTGCCCGCCCAGCCGTGAAAAGTCTCCACCGGCACCCCCGCCACACCCAGCTCCGGCAACACCCGAGAGATATAGGTCTGAAGGGCCTTGTTGAACATCACCACCAACATCCGCTCGGGACGGAAACGGCGCGGATCCTGAAAGTGCAGGTAGGCAATCCGATGCAGCGCCACCGTGGTCTTGCCCGAGCCTGCCCGACCCCGCAGAAGAACCACACCCGCATCCGGACGGGTCACCACCTGGAATTGCTCTTTTGTAATCAGGGATACAATGTCGGGGAGGCGGTGATCATCGCCCCCTTCCGGTCGAGAGCGGCCGGGATCTCCCCAGGCACCGTCGGGACGCAAACGAAATGTCTCTCCACCACCCCCCTGCACTTCCACCAAGACACTGTCGCGGATGTCCACCCGGCGGCGCAGGCTCAGCTCGCCGGTGCGGGTACGCCCGCCGATCTCCTCCTCGTAGTCGTCGCCCTCTTCGTAGTTGTAGTAGAGCTGGCTGATCGGCGCATCCCGCCAGTCACAGATCACCAAGCCTCTTTGTACCACACCCACTTTCCCCAACAAAACCTCTTGGCGGCGGGGGCCTTCCTGGAGGAGGAGGCGGGCAAAGTAGGGGGTACCCGCGGGCACTTCGCGGGCACGCCCCGCACGTTGGTGGGCTTCGAGGCTACGTTTTGACTCGGCCAGGGCCTCCTCAAAGGCCTCCCGCTGGGCCTGATCCCCCCGCGCGTCGGTCCAGGCGGCGTGTGCCTCGCGGTAGCGATGGATCAGCTCCTTCTCCCGCTCCCCTTCCGCAGATTGTAGCTGCCGAAGGACAGGAAGCACTCGGGCGAGTACCTCCTGTTCTTCGGCCACGGGAAGCGGCAGCGTTGCCATCAGCTGCGGGGCGCGACCAGGGTATCCTGAGACTCAGGGTGGGTGGACACCTCCACCCGGCCGAGCTTCTCCAGCTCCATCAGCATGGCGCCGAAGGTGCGGAAACCCCAAAGTTTGGGCTTCCACTTGGCGATACGGCGACAGAGGGCCTGGGAAAGCTCGCTGGCGTGCATGGGCTTCTGACGACGGCTGTACAGGTTCTCCAGCTCTCCCATCACCAATGCTACTTCGTTTGGACCGAAGGTACCAGCGGGAGAAGCAGGGGATTCCGGGCTCGCGGCAGCGACGGTCTGCTGCTCGGGAGAAGGGGGCAGATCCCCCACATCGGCAGCGGCCGGCGCAGGCGCAGCCTCTTTCGGTGCACGGGGCACACGGCGGCTCTCCGGACGGGAGGGTAGGGGAACATGACCCTCCAGAATTTCCCAGTCGTTCCGACGGAGACCGGAGCCCAGCTTTTTGTCACGCACCTGCTGGAGGAGACCCTGAGCGACGGCCTGGTGGGCCCAGGCGGTGAAGCTGGCGTAGCCCACCTGCACCAGGGAAGGCTCCTGCTGCTGTGCCCACTCCCAGGCGTGGTGGAACTTGACCGGGTGGCCATCGCGGGGATCCAAGAAGGTCACCGCCGCCACCACGCGGGCGATGCCCGCACTTTCCGAATAGTCCCACTCCACGGCCGGATAGTCCGACTTGGGCAGGGTGGAAAGTACCGGCGGCTCCAGGGGGAGGCTGTCGGCGGGCTGGTCCAGGCGCTCCAGGATCTCGGCGGCTGTATCGGCAGGAGGCCCATCCCCACCCTGTGGCATTTCCGGCCAGTCTCCATTGTTTTCTGCTCCGCCCTCGTCGCGACGGGAACCGCCACGGCGACGACGGCGACGGCGGGGACGGTCCCCATCCTCCCGCGGCTGGCTCTCCTCTGCAGGCTCCACCTCGACCGGAGGCAGAAGGATTGGGCGAAGGTGTTCATCGAGGGCCATCCTTGGATCCCGCGCCGGACGCTCCGGCTGAACATCCTCGCGGGGAGGCCGATCCTCACGGGGGCGGTCGGCCTCCTCCCGGAAGCGATCTTCCCGAGGACGATCCTCACGGAAACGGTCGTCACGCCCATCGCGGGGGCGGTCGTCGCGCGGACGATCGTCCCGAAGGCGGCTGCGGAAGCGGGGGCCATCGCCCCGGTCATCTTCTTCGTGGCGGCGGCGGCGGCGGTCCATGCCTTCGGGATCGGAGCTTTCATCGGGCGGAACCCGCTTCTTGCCGGCGGCCCGAAACAGAACACCATAGGCGATAAATTCGTCGGAACAGGAGAGCAAGAGCGTCGAGGTGATCTCCTCTACCGAGCAGAACCAGACGGTCTTGCCCATCTCGCGGAGACGGAAGAGCAGGGGAACGAAGTCCACATCTGCCGAAAGGACCACAAAAGTGTCCAGGAAGGGGCAGGTCTGGGCCAGGGTGATGGCAT
>CAITDR010000663.1 GCA_903891165.1 uncultured Pseudomonadota bacterium | reverse complement strand
CGGCGGCAGGATTTACCAAAGCGTCGGTTTCGTCGCAGTCTTCGCAGGCCGCCCAACCGTCGGCATCACTGTCTGCGTAGGCGACCTGGCCGTCGCAGTTGTAGTCGTTTGGATCGGAGCAGTCCAACTCCGCCATGCCCGGATTGTAGAGTGGATCCGTGTCGTTACAGTCACCATTCGTCGCGACGCCTGCGCCATCGCAGGACTGGCTGGCGGTGGAGTTGTCCCCATAGCCATCCTGATCGACATCCTGGTAGACGGTCGTCATCGAGGAGGAGGCGACCGTGGGATCGGCGTCGTCGGCCAGACCGTCACAGTCCTCGTCCACGTCGGAAGCGTCACAGACTTCGGAGGCGAGGGGGTACACAAATGGATTGGCGTCGTTACAGTCTTCGCAGGCGGGAACACCGTCCTGGTCTCCATCGACGAGGCCCACACTTCCATCGCAGTTGCGGTCCACCGCTTCCGTGCAGTCCTCGGGTGCGCCCGGGTAGGTGGCGGCGTCGCTGTCGTCACAGTCGCCGTCGGTGGCGGTGGAGCCGGCTTCGGGCGTGCAGCCGGTGGTGGCGGTGGCCGCGTCGCCAAAGCTGTCGCCATCGCCGTCCTGGTACCAGGTCAGGGTCACCCCTTCGTCCACGGTCCCATCACAGTTATTATCTAACTCATCACAGATTTCTTCTGCACCCGGATAGACAGAGGCATTGTCGTCGTTGCAGTCTCCCTCGGCCTCGTTGAAGCCGTCCTGATCGACATCCAGCACGTCCAGACCGGCGGTATCCACCTTGGGATCATCGTCTTTGCTGGGATCGCCTCCCTGGCGGCAGGCGGAGAGCAGGAGGAGGGAGAGGGGGAGGAGCCAGCGTGTCATGCCGGTTTTATAGCAGAGAAGAGGCTTTTCGCCAAGGATGGCCCCCCTCAAGGTCGGAAATGCCGCGTCCGGAGGCAGTCGCCGGGTGACCTCAGGGACAGCTTCCGTTGTTGTTGTACCGGGTCAGGGCACCGGCCCAGGCACCCAGCTGGGCGATCAGCGTGTCCACCTCGGCGTCGCAGAGCACCGGATTATTGTACACATTCAGGTCCATGCCCAGGCTCTGCAAGGCGCCAAGGGCGCTCAAGCTGGAGAGGCTGTCGTTGCCGATCAGGTTCAGCTTGCCGGCGATCGTCGTAAGGGAGTCAAGGCCGGAGAGGTTGGGGAGTAGAGGGTTATCGGTGATGGTAACCCAGTTGTTCGCGACGGCGATATTGTCCAATCCGCTCAGGCTGGTGAGGGAGCTGTTGTTGGCGGCCATCAGCACCCCATCCACGACGGTGATACCCTCCAGACCGTGCAGATCGCCAAGCTGGGGGAGGCCGTAGATCAGGAGGTCGGAGCCCACAAAAGTCAAAGAACCCAGTGCGGAGAGGCTGGAGATATTCTCGTTTTCCTCGATGTCCAGGTAGCCGTCGAGGGTGGTCAGGGACTCCAGGCCGGAGAGATCCACCAGACCCGAGCCGATGATGATCAGGTAGTCGCCAATGTGGCTCAGGGCATCCAAGCCGGAAAGATCGGTCAGGGCGATCATACTCTCGATCCACAGGCCCCCGCCCAGGTCGGTCAGCGCGTTGAAGCCGCCAAGTTGAGACAGCAGCGGATTGTCGAGGAGGAAGAGGTCTAATCCAACGGTGCGGAGCGCCTCCAGCCCCTGAAGGGAGGTCAGCACGGGGTTGGACTCGATGTACAGGCCTCCACCCACCTCTTCCAGGCTATGAAGGCCAGAAAAACTGCCCAGCGCCGCGTTGTTGCGGATGTAGAGGTCGCCGCCAACAAACAGAAGGCTGTCCAGACCGTCCAGGTCGATCAAGACGCTGTTCTGGCCCATAATCAGCGAGCCCCCCACCTGTTCCAGCGCGCCGAGGCCCCTCAAATGGGTCAGGCTGCCGTTGCCGTTGACCTGCAGACTGCCGCCCACCGCCGTCAAACAGCTCAAGGTTGCGACATCGGCGTCGGTCGCGGTGCTCAAATCCAGGTCTCCCGCAAGGCGACGGCTGCAGTAGCCGGTGCAGAAGCTGCCGAAGGCACTGCTCAATCCTCCCGCCGCCTCATCCTCTGGCAGCCAGACACTGCCGTCGTTGTCGTCGCAGTCGTCTCCGGTCGGCCAGCCATCGCCGTCGGCATCCGGGGGAAAGCAGTCTTCATTTGCCACTCCCGGCGATCCGTAGTCTCCACCCGTCATAGAAGTGGTCGCGACGCACCAGTTTTCGACGAGTGCGGCGTTGGCTGCATCCTCCTTCCCGGGATCCACCCCCATCGACGCCCCTTCCGGTGTGGGCCAATTGCTTCCGCCATCGTAGCTGAGGCGGAAGATCTCGGTACTGCTGTTGGCCAGGATGATCTCATCGCCGGTGTTGGCCAGCGTAAAAGAGGGCCAGACATAGGCGAGGGCAGCGCCACCGTTGAGGGAGGTGTCACCCGAGGCACCCAGTACCACCCGTGCTCCCGGTTCCAGGCGGAGCGCCTGGTCTACACGGAAGTCGTCGGTGCCCGCGTCTATGACCTGCATGCCCTCCAGGTTGATGCGTTGGCCGGATTGGTTCACCAGCTCAAACCACTCGCCCACCTCGTCAAAAACCGCCTCGGGATTGACCATCACCTCCGTGATCACCAGGTCGCCCGCCCCAAGGCTCTCCACGCTGAGGTAGTCGCTGGCATCCACCCCGTCGCAGTCCTGGTCGATACCGTCGTCTTTGATATCCGTTGCGCCGGGGTAGATGGTGTTGTCCCCATCGTTGCAGTCCCTATCACTGTCCACCCCGTCGCCGTCGGCATCCACGGGGAGTACAATGGATTCCTTGCTATCGGTTGTCGAGTCATCGGCAGACTCCGCAGGCGAGTCCGCCGTTGAGTCATCGGTGACGGTTGAGTCATCGGTGGAAGCTACGGAATCCTTGGCCTCGCCGGTGTTAGAGTCGCAGGCAGAGAGACCGAGAAAGAGGAGTAGAAAGGGGAGGGAAGCCATCGGGACCGCCGGTTCCCACCTGGGCTAACCTGCCCGACCCACACCATCGCCGGGCCTCTATGCGCTCCAAGCAGTCTGTAGCTGAAACTACAAAACATCCGGCAGCTTTCCCGGTGCGAGGAGGACGTAGATTCCCGCGATTTTCTCTCCACGGATTTCCGGAAAAAGAAGATAAAAGGGTGCCTCTCGTGATACACGCGGCTCCCGGCGCGCCCAGAAGGCGATCTCGTGGTTGAAGCGCGCAAAACCGAGGGTGGTGGCGGGAGTACCCCGTTTCTGGAGGTTGAAGAGGGTCTGGACCACCCGCTCCGCCCCCCGGAGGGGGATACCCGCCGCGGCATAGCGGCCGCCGCCGTCGTTGAGCATCACCACGTCCTCAGTGAGCAGCGCGAGTGCCCCCGCGACATCCCCAGTCGCCACACAGCCCAGGAACTGGCTTAGGATCTCCATTCCTTTCGCCGCGCTGTGGGTCTCCGGCCTCTCCCCCAAGGTCCGGCGGGACCGGTGCAGGGTCACTTTCACATTGCTTGCACTCATTGTGAGCGATTCTGCGGTTTCCTCCACAGAATAGTCAAAAACCTCCCGGAGAAGCCACACCGCCCGCTGAGTGGGTGTCAGCCGCTCCATCGCCAACAAAATGGCGTAGCTGGCGCCTTCTTGCCGATCCAGAAGCTCGTCGGCAACCGGCTGGGGCAGCCAGGGGCCGGGATAGGGGCGCCGACGGCGGGCACGGAGACGGTCTCTGGACAGGTTCAAGCTCACCTTTACCAGCCAGGGCCGCAGCGGACGGCCCGCATCGGGCTGCTGCTCCAGGGCGCGCAAAAAGGTCTCCTGTACCACCTCGTCGGCTTCGTCGGCAGAGCCCAACATCCGGTAGGAGAGGTTCCAGAGTAGAGAACGATGTTCGTTCATCCTATCTTCTCCGCCACCGCCGCTGCGCTGGCCAAGGACGCATCCAGCAGCATTCCTGTGGGGCCCACGCCATCGCCCACCCGCCAGAGGCCAGGAGCAACCTGAATATCCGGCCGAGCTTGACCGGCCTGTGGTAGGTATGAAAACACCGGCAGGGCCCCCCGCCACTTTTTGGCAAGGAGCAGCTTTTGCCAGTCAGGGAGAGCCAGATTTGCAAGAGCTTCCAGCTCCTCCTCCACCCCCTCAATTCCCTCGCTCGGAGCCAAATACTTCGCCACATGCACCACATGGTGCGGCCCGAGTGCGGCAACGCCCGTATGCTCGGACAGGTAGACCGGCGAATCCAGGCCCAGAACAAAGCGATTTTCGGGCTTGGGCTGCGCCGAAAGGACCAGATCCAGGCATGCCGCCCGCACCACAATCCCCTCCGGCCAGGGCAGCCCCATACGTCGCGCCGCCTCCGGTGGGGTGGCTACCACCACGTGATCGGCGGAGAGTCTACTTCCATCCTCTAAAAAAACCTTGCCCTCCTCCACCTTTTCCACGGACTGACCCACCTGGATCTGCACCCCGGCAGCCTCTGCCACCCCGGCCAGGGCCTCCACAAGCTGCCCCCAGCCCCCGTCCAGATACATCACTCCTCCCGCCAATGCGGCCCACAGTTGATCTGCAGCAAAGCCGGCATCCATGAGATCCGGGGCATTACAATAGGTGGAGACACGAACCAAAGCGAGCACCAGACGCCGGGCATCCTCGGGAAGTGGCGCCAGCCAGGTACTCACCGTGCCCGAGGGCCGGGAGAGCGGGAGGGTGGAGAGGAAGAGGGAGAGAGAAAGCCGACCTTTGTGGGTCAGTGCCCCGGTGCGGAGCAGGGAGAGCGGATCGCCCGGCAGCTCCTCCAGATTCCCATTCAACAGCACTTTTCCGGTGTTCGGCGGCCGTTTTCCACGCGGCTGAATTCCCAACTTCTGCAGCACCGGCCAGCCCAGCGCCTTCAGGTACAGCGCATGGGGTCCGAGATTCAGTGTAGCCGCTTCCACCACAGTACTTTTTCCACGTCCGCCAAGACTTTTCGAGCGCTCCAGAAGGCGGACCTTATGCCCGCGCCGCGCACAGAGCGCCGCGTTGGCCAACCCGCCCAATCCCCCACCAACCACGATGACTTCAGCCATGTTGCACCTCTGCATCTACCACGAAAGGGGGGCGGCGGAGGTTACTGCGGGGGAGGGGATTGGGGTAATTTTGTGAGTTTAGATACAATGTATCACGGTCGGATGTATCAGATGTATCAGATGTATCAGATGTATCAGATGTATCACCGTGGCTACCATCAGGGCGAAAGCAGCCACCGGAGTGGGAGAGGGGGGCTCCGCCAAAAGCGGGCGATGACCTTGAAGGATGGCTCCCTCTGTGCTACCGAAGCGCATGCCAAAGACCGCCTACCTGAATGATTGGAAGAAGATGACCGCCGCCTACAACCGCGCGGTCTCCACCCTGGCCGAAAGTCTCGATGTAGAGGCTTCGCTCTTCGAGCTGAAGGCTGACTTTTCCAAACACCTGACAAAAATTGATACAGCAAGGAACTTCCGGGACCGGCTCGCAGCGCTGGAGGCCTATCGGAAGAGCAAAAACCATGCGGAGCTGGCGAAAAATGTAGAGGCGGCAAAGGCACAGATTGTCCTTTCCTTGGCTGCGGGGAAGCCGGAAAAATTAGAGGGCGTGGAAGCACCCACGCAGTTGTCGGCGGCGTTCAAAGTTCTCGACAAAAAAATCCGGGCTGGCGAGCGGAAGCTCGTCAAAGCCAGCCAGGTAGAGCAGGAAGTGGCCAACGTGCGCCTGCTACCTCCCGACGTTCTGGGCGGCCTCCGCCATGTGGATGTGGCGGCTCTTTCGGCCTTTCTGGTCACGGTGAAGATCAAGTTGCCCCAGGAAGTCCTGGACGATCTGGTGGTGGGAGTGGAGGGCGTAAGCCTGGCTTCGATGCAGAAGTCGGCGGAGGACGCGGTGGAGCCCTATCGGCTCAAGGCCCTGGCGGACGTGACGGCGGCGGACAGCAACGCCCTGGACTGGAAGACGGTGCAGGCGACCACGCAGGCGCTGCTGGAGCGCCACACCCTGGAGGCCGCGACGGCCGCCAAGGACGAGGTGGAGTCCTATTGGAAGCAGCTTGCAAAGGGCAGGGAAGCCCTGCGGAACATGCGGGTGGACTTCGGTACCGACGTGGTGACCGGCTCTCTCTCCATCGCCACCAGCGTGGTGGCGATTGCCACCAGTTGGGGCACTTTTGTGCCCGCCTACGCCAAGCTGGCCAAGGATGTGGCCGTTCTGGCCATGGGAATTTTCACCACCGTGCGGGGCGCGGATGGGGTGGCTGAGGATCTGCAAGAGAAGATCGAAACCCTCCGG
>CAITDR010000662.1 GCA_903891165.1 uncultured Pseudomonadota bacterium | reverse complement strand
TCTCCATGAGCCACCCGATCCAGCCAGGGAAGTAGATCCGCGTGCCGACGGATGGGCACAGCCTCTCTCCACTCGGCGAGCTTCATGTTCTCGTGAAGTTGGTGCTTCCTTCCAAAATCGCTGCCCGCCGCCTGCTTCAGGATCAAGCGTAGCCGAGATTGCTGTGCAGCCTGTGGATCCCGAAGTGTGGCCGCCAAGGCTAATAAAGGCCCGATGGCAAAAAGCCGCATCAGCCGGTAGGGACCATTTCCATGGCCCGGGAAGGGGTCGGCAGGCAGCTTTGTAAGGCTCTGCACTCAGGCGCCGAAGCCAGGCGCAAAAATGGCAGTGGGTACGTCCACTTCGCAGCTACGCTCCTGGTCTGAAACCACCTCTTGGATGGCACGGAGCACCTTGGTGATGGGGGCCCGAAAATCCATGCGGATGCTCCCCTTTTTCTCCCCACGCTCCACCATCACCAGGTCCAGCGGCCCCGCCAGCTCGCCGCTGCCCACATCCATGGGTGGGCTCTGGTCCAACAGCAGATAGCTGCCGAGCTCGCCCAGCGTCACATTGCGGGTACGTGCACCGGGCCGAAGGATCAGGTTAGACGGTCGTAAGAGACCATCGCGGCAATGTCCGGTGGGGCGCAGCCCTGCGGCCCGTGCGCTCTCCGGATCATGGTAGAGCCCGGTGACAACGCCCTCTTTCAGCAGGGTGACCGGGATGGGCGGCACCCCCCGATCATCGAAGGCGGTGGTGTACAGGCCTCCGACCATGCCCGCGTCATCGGTCAGGTGAAAGATGGGCGAACCGATCGCCTTTCCAAGGTGGTTCTTCAAAAAGGAGCTACCGTTGGCGATGGCGTCTGCCGCAAAAGCCGGGGCAAGGCTTCGGAACAGGGAGGCAACCACCCGCGGCTCCAGCACCACGGGAAGGGAAGGCACTGCGGGGAGCCGCCGGAGCAACGGCTCCACCCTTCGACGTAGCTCGGTTCCAAAAGGAAGGCTTGCAATATCGGAAAATCGGCGTGACGCGATGCGGTGATTCAGTTTTCGACCCTCCACCACCAGCTCAGCATACAGGTCGTAGGTGGTACCGAATTCTTCGGCTTCTATGCCCCGACTGTTCACAAAAGAGCGCCAGGTGCGCTCCTGGCGATAGATCATCTGGCAGCGCATGGGCAGGCCCGCCAGGGCGCGCTCGGCGAGGTGGAGCACCTCGGCCCGATCGGCGTCACTGATGCCTTCGTGGCGGCGATCGTCGATTCCCGTACCGGAGGAGCGGATCATCATCTTTTCGGCGGGCCCTGAGAACGGGTCGCTGGGCTGGCTGTCCCGGGTGGCCAGGGCCAGGGCCTGCTCCTTGGTGGCTGCGATCCCCCGCCCATGGGAGCCCTCTTTCCAGAGGCTGACCTGCCACAGCTGGTCTTCACGTCCAGTCGTCTTGCCACGCGATTCGGATTGCTCCAGAACACTGCGGTGCAGGCGGAGAATCTCCACTCCGAGCGCTCCATCCATACGCGCCTGGCTCATCAGGTTCAGCAGCTCTGCTCGCCTCTCCATGGACCACCTCCTTCCTCAACATAACCGCAACGATGTAGCCCTCTCCACGACATCTCTGTCAGGGATCTTCTCGCCAGCACTCCACCCGCGAGATGTCCTCCGCCCCGCGTGCGGCGCGTATCAGCCGAATCCGTCGGAAGCCCCAGGCGTTGCTGATCCGATATTCCAGGGCGAGATCGGTGTCATCCCGTACTGCAGCCGGGAAGCCCACCACCGCCAGCGCCTCGGTGCGGCGCAGGGGCTCGGGCAAGGGCACATCGATCATGTAGATACGGTCGTCGCGCACCCGCAGGCTACCGCGCTCAAAACTAAGTTCCTTCCCCTGATCTCCTAGATCCTGGTTGTCCTGCAGGCTTCCTAACTGCTCGGTCACCTGATCACGCACCGAGGTGTAGGATTTACCGCCGAAATAGCGGGCATCTACGTAGATTCCTTCCGGCTTTTTGTAGACGGCGATCAGGTTTTCCGGCGTCGCCTTGCGCTGCTGTTCTTCCCGGCGTGTAGTCAGCTCCTGAGCGGTGGGCGGCTGCACGGCCGGTACCACGGGGGCGTCGGGAGTACAGGCCAACAGGAGGCTAATCCACATGGTGAATCGCCACACATTGACCGGAGATACAATCAGCCTCGGGCTGGGGCGTACACAAAATATTGCAGACCTCCCCTTTGGCAGCCAGATAGTTGCCGATGGCCTGCTGCACGTCGTCGGCCTGATCCTCGTTCACCGCCACCCAGCAGCCAAAATCGCAGGATCCACTCACAAAAACGCAGTCCTCCGCCGCCGAGCATCCTCGCCCATCTTCGATAATCTGGTCCACATGGGCTTTTCCCAGGATGCAGGACCAGAGCAGAAGCAACTTCATCCTTTCCCTATATTCCGCTGTGGGGGCCCCTTCCACCTCTCGCAGGAGATGTCGGAGAGAGTTAGGAGGCAAAGATGCGGGTACTGGTGCGCTACTTTGCGGTTCTGCGCGAGCGGCGGGGCAAATCGGAGGGCTGGGAGGAGCTGCCGGAGGGCAGTACTGTCAAGGATGCCTACGCCCTGCTCTGCCCTCCTGCCCAATTACCCGTGGGCTACGCCATCAATCAAGACTATGTAGCAGGGGCTACAGAATTGAAAGAGGGCGATGAACTTGTCTTTCTTCCGCCCCTTGGCGGTGGCTGATGGTGGCCTTGACTGCCCTGCCTCTGCATGTGCCCGCGATCGAGGCTACGGTAGCGGCGCCCCAAAACGGCGCCGTACTCACTTTTGTGGGAGTTGCGCGTTGTACCCCTGCTTTTGGAGAGCGGCCCGTGGTAGGGCTGGACTACGAAGCCTACGCGCCCATGGCCTTGGCCGAGCTGCTCCGCATCCATACGGAGCTGTGTACCCGTTGGCCCGGACTGCGGCTGGCTATGGTACATCGGATCGGGGCGTTGACCCTGGGAGAGCCGGTGGTGGTGGTCTGCGTGGGCACTCCCCACCGTGCCCTGGCCTATGACGCAAGTCGGGCCGCAATTGAAGAATTAAAAGCCCGTGTTCCCATCTGGAAAAAGGAGATCTACGCCGATGGCTCGGCGTGGACCAGCAACCGCCCATGAATCGTCGTCCCGGTACTCATTCCCCTGGTTTTACTGATCATCCTGTTCGTAAGGGTGTAAATCCTGATGTAAACCCCTATCTGCTCCTGCATCGGGAGTACCCGGAGGTGATCCCTGCGGATCAGGGACCGGGCTACAAGGGGCGCTGGTCCAAGGCTTTTGGGCGGGAGGCGCCGCTTTTCCTGGAGCTGGGGGCCGGGAATGGCTTCCACCTCTCGGGCATGGCCGCGCAGCACCCCGAGAGCAATTGGCTGGGTTTGGAGCTGCGCTTCAAGCGGGTCGTGCTGATCGCCAAGAAGATCCGCGCCGCGGGCTTGCAGAATGCAAAGATCCTCCGCTACAACTGGTTCTACCTGGATGATCTCTTTGAAGATGCCTCGTTGGACGGGCTGGCGCTGCACCACCCCGATCCCTGGCCCAAAGGGGATCAGGCCCACAACCGCATCATCGATCCGCCCTTTGTGGCGCAGGTGGCTCGTCTTTTAAAGCCCGGCGCGGAGTGGCGGATGAAGACGGATTTTGAGCCACACATCGATGCCTTGCTGAAGTGTTCGGAGGGCCAGCCCTTTGAGGTCGTGGGGCGCTCGATGGACGTGCAGCGCGACGGCGCCCCCTGGGAGCGGGATGTGATCACCAACTACCAGCGGAAGTCCTACGAAAAGGGCGCTACTGTCTACGCGGTTGCTTTGCGACGCCTGTGAAAGAAGCCGATCAGGGGGAGGAGGAAGGCGCTTTTTCCCTCTCCACGACATCCGCAGCTGTTCGCGCGGTGGTCGCTGGTGGGGTCGGTGCCAAGTTGCCACTCCTGGATGTTTGAAAATCCATCTTCATCTGGATCTTCCTCCGCATCGTCGTGGTGGCTATCCAGGCCGTTCTCATCCTCCCAACGATCCCCCATCCGGTCGTGCTCGTTGTCGGCGGGGAGGACAAAGTTTATGTCTTCCCTATTTTCTCCCTCGGTGAGTGGAATGGCGACGCTGAAGTCGGCGAGGTAGGCGCCCTCCCAGAGCTGGTCCACCCAGTCCGGATCCGCCGGGCAAAGTGGATTCACCAGCACCTGCACTTTCCAGGATCCGGCAGCGAGGCCAGGAATTTTCCAACCGCCCTGCACGTCGGTCGAGGTCAGATCGACCCAGGTTCCTTCGGCGGTGTTGACGACGACCTGCGCACCGTAGATCGGGCTGCCGTCTTCGCCGGTGACCACCCCACTCAGGCTGCCGCCCGGCACCAGCT
>CAITDR010000661.1 GCA_903891165.1 uncultured Pseudomonadota bacterium | reverse complement strand
GCATGGACAGCAATTGTGACGGTGCCAACGACTACGATCAGGATGTGGACGGGGAGCTGATTCCCGCTCAGGGCGGCCTGGACTGCGACGACACCGATGCCTCTGTCAATAGTTTGGCAACGGAGATCTGGTACGACGGTATCGACAGCGACTGCGACGGTGCCAACGACTACGATGCCGACGCCGATGGCTACCTTTCCGATGCCTTTGGCGGCACCGACTGTGACGACAACGACGCCGCGATCAACCCCGGCGCTGTAGACACCGCTTACGACGGGCGCGACTCCGACTGTGATGGTTTTTCTGACTTCGACGTCGACGGCGATGGCTACGACGACATCTCCGCCCAGAATGGCACGGACTGTGACGACGGCAATATCGCCATCCATCCCGGTGCAACAGAAATCTGGTACGACGGTATCGATCAGAATTGCGACGGTGCAAACGATCAGGATGCCGACGCCGATGGCTACGACGGCAACGGGGGAGGGGACTGCAACGACAACAATACCCTGATCTATCCGGGCGCCACCGAGACCTGGTACGACGGCGTAGACCAGAATTGTGACGCGGCCAACGACTACGATCAGGACGCCGACGGCTACCTGGCCCTGGCCAGTGGTGGCACCGATTGCGACGATACCGACGCCACCATCAACCCCGGTGCAGCAGATATCCCTTACGATGGCCTAGACACCGACTGCGACGGTGGCTCCGACATCGATGCCGACGGCGACGGCTATGACGACGGCGCCCACGGCGGCGACGACTGCAACGACAACGATGCCCGTATCAACCCCGGGATGGCCGAGACCTGGTACGACGGCACCGACGCCAATTGCGACGGCACTTCCGACTACGATCAGGATGGCGATGGCGACGATATTGTGTCATCGGGGGGAGGAGACTGCAACGATACTTCCGCCTCCATCTACAGTGGCGCTCCCGACGCCTGGTACGATGCGGTGGACTCCGACTGCGTGGGCAATGACGACTTCGATCAGGACGGGGACGGCTACCGCTCCAGCTCCTTCTCGGGCACCGACTGCAACGATCTGGACCTCCTCGTGTATCCGGGCGCTCCCGACGCTGCCTACGATGGCATCGACTCCGATTGTGGGAGCGATTCCGACTACGATGCTGATGGCGACGGCTATGACTCCGCAGCCTACGGTGGCACCGATTGCGACGACAATCGCCGCTTCGCCTATGTCGGCGCCACCGAAACCTGGTACGACGGCTATGACGACAATTGCCTTGGCGATGACGACTATGATCAGGATGCGGATGGCTACCGCGCCCTGGTGGGCGGCGGCACGGACTGCAATGACCTGTCGGCCTCCGTGAACCCCGGAATGACTGAAGTGTGGTACGACGGGATCGACGAAAACTGCTCGGGCAATGCCGATGACTACGATCAGGATGCCGACGGCTACCGCTCCAGCAGCTACGGGGGTACCGACTGTGAGGATACCCAGTCCAGCTACTACCCGGGCGCCGGGGATATCTGGTATGACGGTCTGGACACCAATTGTGATGGTCGGGACGACTTTGATCAGGATCTGGACGGATTCCGTAGTTCATCGTACGGAGGCACCGACTGCAACGACTTGAACAATAACATCCGGCCGACTGCGGTAGAGATCTGGTACGATGGTGTAGACCAGAACTGTGATGGGCTGTCCGACTACGATCAGGACTACGACAGCTACACCTCGGAAACCTACGGCGGCACCGACTGCGACGATACCCGCCTCTCCATCCGCCCCGGAGCATCTGAGCTTCGCGACGGTCTGGACAACGACTGCGACGACTGGTACGACGAGTACCTGATCAACGCGGGCGACGTGCTGATCACCGAGATCATGAAGGATCCCAGCATCAGCTCGGACCCCACCGGTGAATGGTTTGAGCTCTATAACAATACCAGCACCACCATCGTCCTTGCGGACTGGACCGTCTCTGACAACGCGGGTACCATTACGCTGCCGAACACGGTTTCGATCCCCGCCCACGGCTATGTGGTCATCGCCTCTACCAACACCTCGCGCACGGTAGAAGCCTACGTCTATGGCACCATTCTCCAGCTCAACAACGGCGCGGATCAGCTGGTGATGCTCACCGCCTGGGCCACCGCCGTGGACGAAGTTTTCTATGACAATGGCGTCACCTTCCCCGATCCGGTAGGCGCGAGTATCACCCTGGACCCCGATCGTTATGACTACCTTCTGAACAACCTGGGTCAGAATTGGTGTGCGGGTACCTACGCTTTTGCCACCAGCGGCGCTATCACCGAGTATGGCACGCCTGGAGCCGCCAATGACTCCTGCACCGGAGTCAACTGAGGCCCTTTTTGCACGGGACGACCACCGTGCTTATCTTCCTTCATCATGCGCTCCTTCGACTACGACGGCAGCCGGCTGGTGGCCCAGCTTGGCCCCACCAACACCGGCAAGACCTTCCGGGCCATCGAGCGCATGCTGGAGTTCCCGACGGGAATGATCGGCCTTCCTCTTCGGCTATTGGCGCGAGAGGTCTACGACCGCATCAGTGCGCTCAAGGGCGAGGATGCGGTGGCGCTGATCACCGGCGAAGAACGCCGGGTAGGCGCCAATCCGCGCTATTGGGTATGTACGGTGGAGGCCATGCCGGTGCAGGTGCCGGTGGCCTTTGTAGTGGTGGACGAGATCCAGCTTGCTGGAGATCGAGGTCGGGGGCATGTTTTTACCGACCGCCTGCTGAACCTGCGCGGGGTGCGGGAGACCTGGTTTTTGGGCAGCGACAGCATCGAGCGGCTCTTGCGGGTCGTGGTGCCGACCATCGAAATCCGTAGGAACAACCGCTATTCTCGGCTGAGCCACCGGGCTCCACAGAAGTTGGGGGGTCTGCCACCGCGCAGCGCCATCGTCGCCTTTTCGGTGGAGCGGGTCTACGCCCTGGCGGAAGCCATCCGCCGCAAACATGGCGGCGCTGCGGTCGTTTTAGGAGCACTTTCTCCGCGCACGCGGAATGCGCAGGTAGCCATGTACCAGGCGGGCGAAGTCCAGTATATGGTCGCCACCGACGCCATCGGAATGGGTTTGAACATGGATATCGACCATGTGGCCTTCGACGCACTCTCCAAATTCGACGGGCGTGGGGTCCGGGGACTTTCGGCACAGGAGGTGGGCCAGATCGCCGGGCGGGCAGGACGCTGGAAAAGGGATGGTACCTTCGGCGCAACGGCGGAATTGGGCGAGATTTCCAAGGGCATCGTGGATGCGGTGGAGGGGCACCGCTATCCGTCGCTCAAAAAACTCTACTATCGGAATACCGACCTGGATTTTTCTTCAGGACCGGCACTGGTAGACTCCCTGCGCCGGCCGCCGCCTTTTTCCTTTCTGGTGGAGGCCAGAGAGGAGGAGGACGAGGCGGTTTTACGGACTTTTCTGGCTGATCCTGAGCTTCGACTGCTGACTCAGCATCCCGATGAATTACGGCTGCTCTGGGAAGTCTGCCGGATCCC
This sequence comes from uncultured Pseudomonadota bacterium, assembly GCA_903891165.1. Taxonomy (GTDB): domain Bacteria; phylum Myxococcota_A; class UBA796; order UBA796; family SXON01; genus CAITDR01. The sequence goes on along the minus strand of CAITDR010000661.1, from coordinate 14,821 downwards.
CGACTTCCGCAAGACCATGACCGACAGCCACCTTCAGCTTTTAAAGCAGCTTTTTGGGATGCTGGTGCGTGGTCCGCTGCCCGAGGATCACCTGGGTAGCCAGATCAGCCGCCTGGACCGGCCGGAAGGAGATGTGGACGCCCTCACCACGCGGCTGGCCTGGATTCGCACCTGGACCTATGTAACCCAGCGTACAGATTGGATCAAAGATGCGGGGCACTGGCAGGGGGAGGCCCGGAAAGTCGAGGATCGTCTGTCGGACGCGCTGCATCTTGCGCTGACCGACCGCTTTGTGGACCCGACCTCGCGGCTCTTGGGGCGGGGAGCGCCGGTGTCGGAGCGGGAGTCGGGGCGGGTGGTGCTGGGCGGGCAGGCGGTGGGCCAGCTGGATGGGCTGTGCTTCCGGCCGGAGCCGGGGGTGGAGGATCGCCGCCTGGAACGCGCCATCCACGCGGCCATCGAGGGCGAGCTGCGGGCACGTGTGGCGCGGGTCATCGAGGCCCCCCACCGCGAATTTGTCCGTTCCGGCTACCAGATTCTTTGGGAGGGGGGCGCGCTGGCGAGGCTGGTGCCCGGTCCTTCGGTGGTCGAGCCGGGGCTGCGGCTGTTGCGCAACGATCTGCTGAGTCCCGCTGATCAGGCGCGGATCCAACGCCGTTTGAACGCCTGGCTCCGCGACGAAATCGCCCGCTTCCTGGCGCCTCTTCGGGAAGATCGGCCGAGTATGAGTGCGCCGGTGCGGGCGCTGCTCTACCGTCTGCAGCCCGGCCTCGGCAGCGTCCAGCGTGGTGAGGTGGCGGAGCTGATCCGGGAATTCCGCCCGCCCGACTGGGGAATTCTCAAACTGGCTGGCGTGCGGGTGGGGGAGGTCTACGTTTGGGTGCCCGCGATGCTGGAACCCGCCGCCTTGAACCTGCGCTCTGCCCTGGCCGGGCTGTCTCTGGGCATGGCGGAGGCCCCGGAGCTGCCGGGGGAGGAGGCGAGCGGACAGCCCGACCGCTACTATGCCTGGGTGGGCCTACAACGGCTTCAGAAGCAGCTTTTCCGCATCGATCTGGTGGAGCGTGGGGGAGAACGCCTGCGGGGGCAGGCCCGTCGTGGGCCGCTGCCGCTGTCCACCTTTGCCGAGTTGGCAGGTAGTCTCGAAAGAGCCAAGACCTTAGCCGGATTTTTCGGATGGACGGTGGAGGGGGAGGAGCTCAGCCCACCACGTCCCGAGCTGCGCAAAACACCGCCCAATAGACGACGCTGATCCGCTCTACCTTCCCCAAAAATCTCCTCTTCTCCTCCTCAATCTGCCGTCGGATCACAGATCGCCTTCAACAACCAGGCATCTGCATAGTCCCCGATCCCCGAAGTAGCGGCCGAGAAGGCCGCAAAGCTGGGATAGATACCCGAATAGAGATCAAGCTGGTGCAGGTTGGGCTGGAAGGCGCCCCCGGTGTCAGCGAGGACCACAAGTCGTAAGCCGTCTGCATTTTTCAGGGCGATCAGCCGCCCCAGACCCAGGTTGTAGTGATCCCCTGCGACAGCCGCCAATGGCTCCAGGGAGATACCCGGCACCGGATCCACCCCCCAGCCACGCACCCGCTCCAGGGCCCGGAAGTACCAATAGCGCGGCTGCTTGGTCGTCTCTTTGATGCTGCGATCGTAGGGGATCCCGTTGGCCCGATGTACATTGTACAGACGACGCTCCGCCTCCCCCGGCAGGCGCACCGACACGCTGCCCTGCATCAGCGCCTGTTCGTGGTCGTTCAGGCTGACCCACACCAGCGCGGGTGCTTCATTTTCCGATGCACCTCCTGCACGGTAGACCCCGGCGAGGATATCCTGCCGGCTGTAGCGGAAACGGAGGAGTGTCGCCCGTTTTTCCTCCGCCTGAGCCTCCGTCAGCCCGGCTTCGTCGGCGGGCAGGGCATAGAGGGCGTAGGGATGGTCCACATCCGGGGAGAGCCGGCCTTCCACCTCGTAGATCAGGTAGCGGGTGAGGCGGATCTGAGCGCGCTCGGTGTCGGGCTTCCAGCGCAGCGCCGAAAAGCACTTTCCCAGCCAGGCCGGGTCAGAGAGGCGCTCGGGATGGTGCTCCGCCCAGTTGTGTACCAGCGCGAGGCTGGCGGTGGTGTCCGCAGCGGTCCAGCCCAGGTCGGCGAGCAGACCGGGCCCCACCGTCGGATCGGCGGGAGAAGCTGCCAAATAGCGAAGTGTATCTTGCACTACATTTTTCAGGCCTGCCGCAGTCTTCCAGGTGCCCGAAGGCAGCACATCCGGCGAAAAATTCTCTTCTGCCCGACGCTCTCCCAGAGCGATACCCTCGGCACCCCGGTAGGGTGCGGCCCAGGACCACAACAGCAGTGCCAACAGCATCTCCCTCCTTCACCCGCCGACCGCCATGCCGCAAGAATCCCCAAAACGTCACTTCGCGGCCGCGCCGCGCGGGCTACAAGGGCGCGATGAAGCGGCGTGACTTCCTCTCCCTCCTTGCCCTGATGGGTCTGCCCAGAACTCTTCGTGCCGGTCCGCTGCCCGGTCTGGCCCCCAGCCGCCCCGAAGATCTTCTGGTAGCCCCTGGGAAATCCTGGCGACGCCTCGCCAGTCTCGGCGACCGAATCTCCGCCTCGGGTGCGGTTTTCGGGTCGGACGCCGACTATACGGCGGTGTTTCCCATAGACAAGGATCGGCTTCTACTCTGGGTAAATCACGAATTTCCGCCCGATCCTGAGCGACTCCGGCGTCTTCTGGGTCGCGACTACACCGGCGAAGATCTGTTGGGGTTGATGGGTGCCTCTGTAATCGAACTTGGTCGCAGTCGCGATGGTGGCTGGGAGCTGCGCCCGGACTCGACGCTGGCCTGGCGCCTGAGCGGAAAGGGGCCGCGCACCAAGGTAACCGGCCCGGCACTGGACATTCTGGGGCCGGAGGCTACCGGCACCCTGTCCAACTGCGGGGGGGGCCTGACACCCTGGGGGACCGTACTCACCTGCGAGGAAAACCATAGATACCATGTGGAAGAAGGTCTGGGAACCCCGGATGGAAAGATCGGGACCGCACCCACCAAAGTCTGGGAGGGCACCTTCAATATTCCTGGCCTTCGCGGAGAGGAAGTGGGCTACGTGGTCGAAGTGGACCCCTACGATCCCAGCTGGCAGCCGCGCCGACACACCGCCTTGGGCCGCCTCCGCCACGAATCGGCGGTGATCATCGCCGTCCCCAACAAGCCTTTACGGCTGTATATGCCGGAAGATCGCGTGGCCGGTGGCATCTGGCGCTACCGTAGCCGTCGCAAGTGGAAACCCGGGATGAAGCGGGACGTGGGCAGTCGCCTCCTGGAGGAGGGCAGCCTGGAGATTGCCAAGCTCCTGCCGGGTGGAAAAGGGCGGTGGATCCCGGTCCATCTGCAGAGTCCGGTGGAGGAGGTGGCCCGCGCCGGGTTGCGCGCCAAGGGCGAGAAGTGGGGCATCGCTGCACCGCTCTTGGAAAAACTGACAAAAATCACTACCCTCGGGGAGCACTACACCAGCGAAGGTGCGCTCCGGGTGGACGCCTGGGTGGCGGGGATCCTCGCCGGAGGCAGCCCCCTGGGAAGGCCGGAGGGGTCGGTACACCTGGGCGATTCGATCTTTGTGGCCCTGACAGCCCATACCGGCATTGAAGCTGGGGATCCCTTCGCCCCCCCTGTGGATGTGGCCGAGGGCTGCATCCTCCAGATCTCTGAGGGGGAGGGCCCAGACTTCACCTACCAGCTCCACAGCAGTGCCGGAGAGAGCTTTGCGAACCCCGATAATCTGGGTGTCGATCCCAGCGGCGCCCTGCTCCTCTGCACCGACTCCGACATCCTGGAACCGTATGGCCACAACAGCCTCTGCCGTTTTGCCGACGGCGCCTGGGAGCGCCTGGTCATCGCTCCGCCCGAGGCCGAGCTCTGCGGCCCCTCCTATGCCATCGACGGCGCGCTGTTCTTGTCGGTACAGCACCCGGCCGAGCGCTGGGGAGAAAGCACCGCGGTCTGTGTCTGGTAGGGCAGGGGACAGGCCAGAGCGCCGCCTCCTCCTCCGACCACCTTCCGTTTCGAGCTATTCCGGCCTGCTATATGCTGTCACGATATAGTGGTGCCCAATCCATCCGGGGCTATACTCTGAAACAGCATATTTCATATCCCAATATTCCGTCCCGGAATAGAACGACCCGATAGCCGTTGAGCAGAAACGGCGCCTCAGAGCAGCCAGAAAATTCCGCCCTGGCACCAGCCCTCCCGGATACTGTACAGGTTTTCATTCAGGCAGCTCTGCAGCTTTTCGGCCTCGCCGATCCGCTGCGGATCCCGCGTACCCTGCGCTGCCTCCAGCTTCAGGCGCGCGAGCTCGGTCCACTCGTTGCGCTGCCGATAGCGGGCGGCTTTGTCCAGCCCGGCCTCGATGGTGGTCATGGCATCCGCCGGGCGGCCGCTGTCGATCAGGATCCCCGCGAGCAGAATGTTTGGTGCCGAGCTGACCGGGCTATGTTCGGCGGAGAGCCTCGCATATTTTTCTGCACGTTCCCAATCTTTTTTCAGGGCGGCCTGCACCGCCGTTTCCATCAGGAAGGGGCCATGGTTATGCTTCTCACCAAGCTCTCGAACATAATCCAGGACCTTCTGGCAATCCAGGGGGGGCTCGACCAGGAGCATGTCCGAAAAGGCATGGGCCAACAGGCAGCCGGTCCGGGCCTCGGCGCGATAGGCGACGATCAACTTGGAATCTTGGGTGTGGGAGAGAGCCTTCCATGCCGTCCGTCGTTGTTCTCCAGGTTTGACCCGAAAAATGTCCAGGGGCGGAGCGTAGTGGAGGAAGGACTGCCCCGCCCCATCCACGGGGATGATGCCTGGCAGCCTGCCCACCGGTACATTCAGGATGGCGTTGGCATCCATCCGCCCATCCCAGACTCCCGGCGTTGTCAGCGACACACTCACCAGATTGCTGTACGGAACCAACACATCATAGAGCGGACGAATGGAGCCCGCCACCACCCCCAGACTCAGCAGCCCTATGGCGGCGCGGGGCGGCAAAAAACGGCTCAAAAAGGTCGTCCCTGCCACCAGACCGGCTGCGGCAAGGAGTATAAAAAAACCCTGGAAGGGAGCGTAGAGATAGTACTTTCCGAGCGTACCAGCGGTGGTGGACCACAGGTAGGGAATGGCCACGGCCGCCACCGCCCAGCCCAAAAGCATTCCGCTCCGTGCATTCCGACGTACAAGATACAAAAGACCGAGGATTGCGGCCAGAAGGAGCAGCACCGCCCCGGCAGCAATGTACTCCGGCCCCACGGGCCATAACAGATAGCGCAGCACCCGAAAGGTGCGCTCCTGCGCGTGTTCGGGGTCCTCGATCTGCTGCCGCTGCATCGGCCCCAAGAGCCAAGGAAGAAAGGCCAGAACGGGCACAAGTAGGGAGACCACTCCCAGCCCCAAACGACTCAAACGTTCCCGACGCGGACGATCATCCAACAGCAGCCCGAAGATCCCCCCCAGAGCCGCCCCCCCCAGCGCCAGAAACATATCATAGTGGACGTAGACCCCGATCAAAAGACTGGCGCTCAAGCCCAGGGCCGCCCGCCTGGGCCGATCGCCAGCCACCAGATCCAGCCCAACACCCAGCGCGACGGCACCCAAGAGGATGGTCAGCGTGCCCGACCGGGCATTGGCGGAATAGGTGACCATGTAGGGACTGAATGCCAGTAACAACGTCGCAAACCAAGCGTGCGGCTGTCCGAAGTGCCGCTCCACCACCCGCTGCAGCACCACGATGGCCGCCAGCCCAAAAACCATCGCCGGAAGCCGTGCCACCGCATCGGAGGCATGCAGGTGCAGCAGTAGCCACTCCAACATAAAAAATAGCGGCGGATGTTTGTCCTCCGCGACCAGCGCCAACATCTCGCGGAAGGGTACCACACAGGTGCGCTGCGTCCAGATCTCTGCCTCCCACACCGGCCATCGATTCAACCCCAACAAGTAAAGTGGAGCAACAAGAACAACAATACCCCAGCGTTCCAAAAATGGGAGTAGGGGAGAGGGCGACGGGGAGGAGGACATGGGCGCTCAGGGCTGCCGAATGTAACGTGTGAAGAGTGCTGATCCACATCATAGGCCTTGCTTGCCCGACTACGCTATTCTCTCCCCATGAGCGCTCCCCTACAGCATGTGATCCGCATCGACGCCAGCCCCGAAGAAGCCTGGACCTATCTGGCCGACCTCAGGCGGCGCCCGGAGTGGGACTACAGCCTGCGCGGTGCCGAGTTTAAGGGCGACTTGGCAGTGGGCCTGGAGGGCAGCTTTCATAAGATGAAAGGACCGGATCGCCGTTTCAGTGTTCATGCGCTGGTACCCGGCAAACGTCTTCGCCTGTGGGAACAGGCCGCCGTGGGCGCCCTGGAGTGGGAACACCGCGTCGAGCCGGCGGGGGAGGGGGCTGAGCTACACCTGGAGTGTACGCCCACCGGTGCCGGTCGTTTTCTTCCAGCTCGCGACGAAAAACACATCAAAGAACTCGCAGAACGCTTGAAAGCCCGCATCGAAGACCCCACCGATGAGCCCGCCCGCCACCCCTTCTTCCTCGAAGGTTTCCCCATGGTGCACCGCGCCATGCGCAAAGATGTGATGCGCCTGGATGGACTCCTCCGCCGGATTGAGCTGGGTGAAGGCGTAGATACAGATACTGTTCGCGCCTGGTTTGCCTTTGTCTGGGCCATTGCCGAGGGACACCATCTTGGCGAGGACAACCAGATTTTTCCAAGGGTGGCCGCCCGCTGCCCGGGATTTCGTGCAGCCTGGCATCAGATCGAGACGGAACACCAGCAGCTGGATGCCGCTATTCGTGCCCTCGATATCACGCTCAAAGAGGGTGTAGAAAGCGGAAATGTCGAGCCCGCGATTGACGCGGTGCGTGTCCTTCGGGATCAACTGGAGGGTCATCTGGTACGCGAAGAAGTGGCCTTTGAACGTGCCATCCGCGCCGACTGGAGCCCCGAGGAGCAGCTATCGCTGCAGGACGTCCTCCGCAAAGCCATCCCGATGCGGCTCATCGAGCTGGTGATCCCCTGGATGTTGGATGCCGCCTCCGAGGCCGAGCGCAAGAGCTTCCTGGCCCAGCTGCCCCTTCCTGCACGTGTGCTCTACAATGTGTCCTGGAAAGCCCACTATCACAGCCTCCTGGTGCCCTTTGCGGAGCTTCCCGGCTGAGGAAAACTCTGCCTCTACTCCAAGATCGGTTATAGAAAAGCGGCATGGAAGCACCGGTCACTGAGCTGAGTCGATCCTTTGCGGCCGCCGCAATGGGTAGACTTGCACAGCGCTCGGGCCTGTTTTTTTCCAACTTTGAGCACCTTCATCGTCTGGAATTGCCCGCTCATTGGGAGCCTTTGGGGCGCCCGGATCTGAAAGGGCCGGTGGCCTGGCGGAACGGAGAGCTGCCGGAGGTGAAATTCCGGGATTTCCGCCTGGATCGGATGGTGGCCAGCTTTCATCCCTCCCACGGCCCCAAGTGGACCGCACACGAGCTCTGCCACCGCCTCGTGGGCTTTGCCTGGAAACCCGGTGCAGGCCGGCTCTATCTGGCAACCGCCGCCCGCCTCGCTGAGCTTCTGCCGGTGGCCCTCTGGTATTTTTTCGACGAGGTGGGCCTGCGCCGCTGCCCCGAACATATCGAACAAGGCGCCTTTTTTGAGCGTTCCTGTCCAGCCTGCGAGGAACTTTGCGCCGAAGGTCCTGATCCAGGTGCGCCTCTGGTCGAGCACTGGCAGCAGGAGGGTCGCCGCTACATTGAGCTGGAATTGCGCGCCATCGGCCGCAGTCTTCGGGAGGGAAGGCCGGTCTCCAACCGCTACATGCACTTGGACCTTGCGACGGATAGCCTGGCCTGGGCCACTGCCCACGGCCCACGCCTGGAGTCTCCCGCCTTCCACCGCTGGATCGAGCTGTTCTTCCGGGAGGAACAGGGCTGGCATGCCAACCTGCCCGCACTGGAGGAGCGTGTGCAGGCCATGCTCGGTGCCCTTACGGGGGAGTGGGAGCCCCCCCCTCTGAACGGCACTCCTGAGACTTGGACACGGCAGGATCTGGGCTGGCGATTGCTTCAAGTGGCCGAGCAGACCGAGGGGGAGGTGCTTCATGATTTGACGCACCTGGTGGAGAGACTGGCGGAGGGGGCGGCCCTGGATGCCGTGATCGCGGCCTATGAGGGTCTGTTTGAGGAGTGGGAATTGCCGGATCCCGACCAGGTTTTTGCGGTTGGCTATGACCTTCCCGGTGGCTATGGTCGCTCAGTCGCCCAGATCCAGGCGGGTCTGCGCAGTGCCTGTCCAGGTACCCTCCGCCTCCTGCAGGAGGCTGCCGAGCCGACCATCGCCAGCTTTGTGGCCGAAGATCGCTGTGAACGTCAGGGGGTGGGTCGCCGCTTCCATCGCTACCTGCTCCGACAGATTCCTGACTATCCCGTGACCGAGCTTTGCGGCTTAGAAGCGGCACTCTGTCACGCACCCATGGCGGACGCCACCGTCGAGAGCCTGCGTATGTCTCCTCCGTCGGATCGGCGCCGCCGCTTGGGACCGGGGGTGGAGCTGCTGAGCCTGCGCCGCTCCTGGGGTGGCTGGCTCAGTCGTCGTCGCCCGACCGAGCTTCCGGCGGTGCCTCCGCCGCTGGAGCAGCCACAGCAGGTAGCCATCCGGCGCGACGCGAGCGGGGAAGCCGCGATCTTTGCCCTCTCTCCCGCGGCGATGGCCGAGAGCCTGCGCCTTTCCGGGCTGGCGGAAGTGGAGGTTCCCTTACCGGTGGAAGAGGAGGAAGGGCTGCTTCGGGCAGGGATCTGGGTCCCGGCAGGCTGGCGTCTGACCCTTCCCAGCTCGCCTGAATCCGGGCTATCCGGTCCTCCAGGCTCTCGGTACTGAGGGTCTGCGCGGAGAGCATGCGCTCTACAATCACCGGCAGGGCGAGGGGCCCGGGCTCTTTTGTAGTCTTCAATACAATTTTAGAAAGCTGAAGTCTTTCAAGGGTTTTTTGGAGGCGGCTCTCCTCAAAATGCCGTTCCAGCACTTCGCGGCGGGCCTGCTGCAACAGCAGGTTGTCGGGATCGTAGCGGTCCAGCACATCGAACAGGAGCCCGGCATTGGCCTGGATGTGCCGGGCGCGCTTCTGGGCACCGGGAGGACCGGTGTGCAGGAGCCCCGCCACACGTGCAACCTCCCGGAATTGTCGCCGTGCCAGCGCCGAGAGATTGGCCGTCTCCAGAATATCCTGAGCCAGATTTTCAGGGGAAAATAGCTCCGCGTTGAGATGTTTTTCCCAGGACCAGGGCTCCGAGCAGAGCATTTCGATGCCGTGATCGGAGACAGCGAGCTGGAAGGTGGCGGGACATCGCCGTCCCAGCCGCAGGGCCAGAAGTGCGGCCAGCCCCTCGTGGACAAGACGGCCTTCAAAGGGGAAGAGGAAGAGGTGGAAGCCCTCGACGGTCTCACAACTTTCTGCAAGCAGCTCGTGGACGGCGGGCACATGGGACAGACGGGCCTGCACCTCAAAAAAGCGGTCTGCGGCCTGTAATTCTGGACTGTCGCGATGGCCCTGCGCCCCACGCTCCAAGGTCCGCCGTAGGGCGTCGGCGAGCGACACCGAGATGGGAAAACGGCTCCCTCCCCACACGGCGGAGGGTCCGCCCCGTTTTTTCGATAGTCGCACCTGCGCTATATCATCCTTCAACCGAATCAATTCCAACCGACGCCCCGCAAAAATGAAAATATCGCCGGGGCGCATCCTCCCCAAAAAGCCCTCCTCCACCGTGCCCAGATCGGGCCCCCCGACCAACTTCACGCGGATGACCGAATCCCCCAGGATCGTCCCGATTCCCGTCCGATGAAGGCCCGCAATTCGTGGCGAGCTGATCCGATAGCGACCCTCCCGCCACACGATCCGCTGGTAGTCGGGATAGGCATGCAGTACCCCCCCGTCGCGCACCAGCCGTAGGACGGTGTCAAAATCGTCGGGACTCAGATCGCAGTAGGCCAGAGTGCTCTGTAGCTCAGCATACAGCTCTGCCGGCTCAAAGCCGCCGCCCATCGCACAGGTCACCATGTGCTGCACCAGCACGTCCAGGGGCGCCCGGAGCGGCTGCCGCGGCTCCAGCTGCCCCCGGCCGATGGCGTCACGGGTGGCGGCAAACTCCAGGATCTCCAACATATGCGTCGGTACGCATAGTACTTCGGCCTTTGCGCCCGGCCGGTGCCCCGAACGTCCGGCGCGCTGCAGGAGCCGCGCAATGCCTTTGGGCGATCCCACCTGCACCACCCGATCCACCGGCCCAAAATCCACCCCCAGATCCAGGGTGGAGGTGCAGACCACCAGCTTGATCGTGCCTTCCTTCAGCCCTGCCTCCACCTGCTCGCGCGCCTCCCGCTCCAGGCTGCCATGGTGCAGGGCCAGGATCGGCTCCCACTCGGGCATGGAAAGGCCCAGCGCCGCAAACCAGCGCTCCGCCTGAGAGCGGGTATTGGTGAAGATCAAGGTCGAACGTTCGGGATCCAGCCAACGCAGCAGCGCTGGCACCATACGGAGGCCGCTGTGGCCGGCCTGCTTCAGGATCTCCGCCTGCGGCGGCAGCAGGGTCTCCAGCACCACTTCCCGGCGTATGTCCGAGGTGATCAGTCGGTAGGGGCGACCTGCGCCCGCCAGGGCCCGGGCCGCGGCCTCAGCCTGTGGCAGGGTGGCACTCAGGCCCCAACATCGTAAGCCAGGCGCGTAGGATCGGAGGCGCGCCAGAGCCAATTCCACCTGGGTACCACGTTTGCTTCCACAGAGTTCATGCCACTCATCCACCACCACCGTACACAACGATCCAAGTCGAAGCTCTGCATCCTCCTCACAGAGCATGAGGCACAGCGACTCCGGCGTCGTGACCAACACCTCCGGCGGACGACGCTTCTGCCGACTTCGCACCGACGAGGAAGTGTCTCCGGTGCGCGCCTCCACCCGAAGCCCCGGAGCAAGCGCACCCGGTCCCAGCGTGGGTGCGGCAATGGCCAGGGTCACGTCGCGAGAAAGCGCACGCAACGGCGTAAGGTAGAGCAGCTGAAGTCCGCCACCGGGCTTGATTTCTGCCAGGGGCGCCAGCGTAGCCGCCCAGGTCTTTCCCGACCCCGTAGGCACCTGCACCAGCCCGCTCTGCCCCGCCTGCCAGGCTTGCCAGCAGGCTTCCTGGAAGGGGAAGGGGTGCAGACCACGGGCCGCGAGCCAAGCGCGGATGTCCGCCACCTACTTGGACTTGATATTGGTCTTTGTCGCTCCCACTGCGACATTCCCGGCATTGTCCACAGCACAAACCCGATAGGAGTAGACCGTATTCGTGACGGTGGTATAGGTATAGGATGTGGCGGTGCCGGTGTAGATGGGGGTACCGGTGGCGCAAGTGGTGGGGGCGGCGGTGCCAGTCTTCGCCATGACTCGGTAGTTGGCAATACCGGATGAAGCGTCTGTGGCGCCCGACCAGGCCAGGGCGGTCTGCGTTGCCACCGTGCTGGTGGCGGTCATGGTGCCGTTGGTCGGGACGGTCGCATCGTAGATGATCGTGTCGGTGATGGCGGCACTGCGGTTGCCACCGCTGTCCTTCAAGTAGAGGTAGACCGTCTTAAGCCCGACTCCCGACGCAAGTGTCCATGCCTTGGAAGCTGTATACGCCGTAAATGTGGTACAGGTAGAGGTATTGGAAACACACATCTGGGTGATGGTGCTGGCATCGGTGGCCACAATGGTCAAGGTGGTTGCCGTGACCCTGGTACCGATGGCTCCCGAATTGATGGAGAGGGTGCCGGTAGGACCGTTGGTATCCGTCGTCGTAGCCGTGGTGGTCACCCCCGCCGATACGTTGCCAACCGCGTCCACAGCGCAGACACGGATGCTGTATTGCCGCGCGCCCGTCAGGCCGGAGATTACGGTGCTGGGCAGCCCACCTTCATAGGCCGTGGTGCCCGCAGTGCAACTGGCCGGCGCAGTGGCAGACGCAGCATAGACCACTTTGTAGCTGGAAACACCCGCCTGACTGTCGGTGAAGCCGCTCCAGCTCACGGAAATACTTGTATCCCCCAATACAGTGGCGGTCGCACTTCCACCCGTGGGAGCGGTGATGTCCATGGTCGCGCTGTCGGAGACGGCAACGGTGCTCCGATTATAGTACATGTCCTCAAACCAGGCGTAGACCGTCGCTGTTCCGGCGGCAGAGGGCAGGGTGACCTGGGCCGTCCCGGCATAGGCCACCCAGCTGCTGCAGCTCGCGGGATCCAAGGACAGACACATCAGCGCAACATCGGAGGCATCGGCGGCCGACACCTGCACAGTGTTGACGCCCGCGCCGACGTAGGTCGCGTCGCCCGCAATCGTGATGGTTCCCACCGGGGCGTCAAATTCAGGGGCTGGGCGTGCAGTCCCGCTCACTCCTTCCGAAAGGTTCCCCGCACCATCTTCTGCACAGACCAGGAAGCTGTAGAGGGTCCCATTCGTCAAGCCTTCCACAGTCGCGCTCACATCCGGCCCGTAGTAGCCCAGCTCCCCCTCGTCGCAACTGGCGGGAGGAGAGGCGCCTTCGGCGTAGACGATGTAGTAGTTTTCGACTCCCGCACCACTATCGCTGAATCCGGACCACTCGACAAAAGCAGTCGTGTCATCCGGGGTGAAGGAAGCCGTCCCATCGTCGGGAAGGGTGACATCCAGGAGGATGTCATCCGTTACGGCGGTCGTGCTGGTATTGCCGGCGGCATCGCGGAACCAGGCATACAGGCTCTGCACACCTTCCACACCCGCAAGGGTGCCAACCGCACTGCCGCTGTAGGGAATCCATGTGGTGCAGCTTTGTGAATCGTTTGAAATGCACATCTGGGTGACCCCAGCGCCGTCGGTGGCATCGACGCTCAGGTTCACGCTGTTGCTGTTGGTGGCCGCGTCTCCCGCTTCGATCTCCAGGGAAACACCGACCGGGGGAGTGGTATCCTCCAGGTAAACCGACGCGGTGACGCCCGCCGACACGTTTCCGGCCACATCGTAGGCGCAGACCCGGAAAGAGTAGCTGGTCTGGTTGGTCAGGCCGTCGATGGTGGTGGTCCGAAGAGCGCCACTGTAGGCGAGGCTTCCGCTCTGGCAGTCCGAGGGTGGTGTGGTCCCTTCCGCATACACCAGCCGGTAGGAGTCGATACCTGAGTAGGCGTCGCTGAAGCCCTGCCATGTGACGGTGGCCGAAGAGTCGTCGGTCTGCTCCGCCAAAACGGTGCCATCCACCGGTGCGGACCAGTCCAGCAGGATCGTCGCATCGGCCGCCTCGGTAGTCCGGTTCCCCAGATCATCCTCAAACCACGCATAGAGGCTGACCTCTCCTTCGACCGCATCAAAGGTCCAACTGCCTTCGGTGGCGTAGCTCTCCCAGTTGCTGCATGTGGTCGGATCTTCGCCGATACACATCAAGGCAACCCCGGTAGCATCGGTAGCGGAGAGGTTCAGCAGCACCGTCTCCAGGGTGGCCGTCGATTCACCATCGTTGATAAGGATGCTGGTGTCGTTCGGCGGATCGGCTTCTGCCGCCGTCGCCGCGGTGGTGGTCACCCCGGTTCCGACGTTCCCCACCGCGTCCACCGCACAGACCCGGAAGGCATAGGTGGTGTTGGCGGTGAGGCCGGAAATCGAAGGATTGACGCTGATACCCGAATAGCCCACGGTGCCGGTGGCACAGGAAGCTGGCGCGGTGGTGCCCGCTACATAGACCACCTTGTAGCTGGCAACTCCGGATTCGGCATCCGTGAAGCCGCTGTAGGCAAGATCGATGCCCGTTCCGCTGCCTGCAGTGCCAGCGGCCGACCCGCCGGTGGGGCTGGTGGTGTCCATCAGGATGGTGTCGGTAACAGCCGTGGAGGTATTGCCATAGATATCTTTGAAGCTGGCATAGACGGTGCGCGTGCCGGTCTTGCCATTCAGGGTCCAGCTCTTGCTGGAACTGTAGGTGATCCAGGCTTTGCAGGTGGCGGTATTGGAGATACACATCTGCGACAAACCGGATGCATCGGTAGCAGCCAGCGTCAAGGTCACCGCCGTTTTCCCGGCGTAGGTGTTTCCACTATCGATGAGCAACGTTCCCACCGGCACATCATACTCCGGAGCAGGGCGTCCGGTTGCGCTGACACCAGTCCCGATGTTCCCCGCCACATCCACCGGACAGACCCGCCAGGCATAGCTGGTGCCGTCGGTCAGGCCGGTATCGATATAGGAGAGGTTCGTGCCTGCATAAAGGGCCGTGCCCAAGGTGCAAGCCGGCGCTTTGGTACCCGCAGCACGCACCACAAGGTACGAAGCGACTCCGCTGCCTGCGTCGGCAAAGGCACTCCAGGCCAGGCTCATCTGGCCCGAGCTGCCGGTGGCACTCAGCACACCGCCATTAGGCTTCGCAATATCGACCCCAATCGTGTCGGTTACAGGTGATGAAGTCACATTCCCGTACACATCGCGGAACCAAACCGACACAGTTCGTACACCCGCGCCTGAGATCGCGAAGCTCTTGGAAGTGCTGTAGGGAATCCAGGAGCTACAGGTAGCGGTATTGGAGATACACATGGAGCTGACTTCGGTATCGTCCGACGCCTGAAGAGTCAGCGTGACCGTCTTGGACTTGGTCCAGGTATCTCCACCATTAATCAACACCGACCCACCGGTAGGCTCATTATACTCGGGGGCCGGGCGTGCCTCCACCTTGATCCCGGCGGAGATGTTCCCGGCCTCATCCGTGGTGCAGATACGGTAGCGGTAGGTGGTTCCGTCGGTCAGGCCGGTATG